>JAZUIL010000052.1:0-30759 GCA_045642245.1 Bacteroidales bacterium | reverse complement strand
CGTAGCAGCCATCGTTAGAAATTGTGATTTATTCATTTGCAATCAATATTATGCTAATGTAAAGTCGATGGTCTTGCGTTCCATATTGACCGAAGCTACCTGTATCTTGAGGTTATCGCCCAAAGTATAGCGCTTGTGTGTGCGACGGCCAATCATGCAGTAGTTCTTCTCGTCGAAGACATAATGATCGTCTTTGAGGTCACGAACCGGAATCATACCTTCGCAGAGATTCTCCTTGATTTCCACGTAGATACCCCATTCAGAAACACCACTCACTACGCCATCGAAGACCATACCCACGCGATCCTTAAGGAACTCAGCCTGCTTATACTTGATTGACGAACGTTCTGCCTGAGCTGCCAACTGTTCCATCTCCGAGCAATGCTTACACTCCTCCTCCAACTGTGGCAGTGGCACGCTGCGACCTTCCTGATTGAGATAACGGTCGAGCAGACGATGCACCATGCAATCCGGATAACGGCGGATTGGAGAAGTAAAGTGCGTATAGTATTCAAAGGCCAATCCATAGTGGCCGATATTCTCGGTTGTATAGACAGCCTTAGCCTGCGAACGGATGGCCAGTGCCGAGAGCAGGTTCTCCTCAGGCTTATCGTGGATTTCCTTCATCAACGTATTGATACCCTGGCTGATGACCTTATTATTGCCTTGTGCGATGAACTTATGTCCGAAGCGCGAAGCCACGCCTGCCAGATTCTCAAGCTTCTCTGGTGTCGGTTGGTCATGCACACGATAGACGAAAGCCTTGGCCTTCTTCTGCGCCTTACCCTTAATCTTCTGTACCTTCACGTTCTTGCCGATAGCCTCAGCCACCGTGCGGTTGGCCAGCAACATAAACTCCTCCACGAGCTTGTTGGCATCCTTCGAAACCTTGAAGTATACATCTGTAGGCTTACCAGCATCATCGATCACGAACTTCACCTCAGCGCGTTCAAAGCTGATAGCGCCTTCAGCGAAGCGGCGAGCTCGGAGCTGCTTAGCCAGACGGTCGAGCTGCAGCATCTCTGGTGCAAGATCTCCCTTACCTGTCTCGATAATCTCCTGCGCCTCCTCATAAGAGAATCGGCGGTTCGAGCAGATAACTGTCTTAACGATCTGGGACTTAAGCACATTGGCGTCATCATCCATCTCAAAGAGCACCGAATAGGTCAGCTTATCCTCGTCCTGGCGCAAAGAACAAAGTTCGTTACAAAGACGCTCTGGCAACATCGGAATGGTACGGTCGACCAGATAGATAGAGGTAGCACGTGAGAAAGCCTCCTTGTTGATGGCCGAATCAGAATGCACATAATGGGTCACATCAGCGATATGTACGCCAGCTTCCCAATGGCCATTGTCAAGTTTTCGCAACGACAAAGCGTCGTCAAAGTCCTTAGCATCAGCCGGATCGATGGTGAATGTGGTGTATGGACGATAATCCAGACGACGTGCAATCTCCTCTTCAGTACAACCATCGGCAATGCGATTAGCGGCACGTACCAATGACTCTGGATACTTGTATGGCAAACCATATTCTGCCAGAATAGCATGCATCTCTGCATTGTTCTCGCCATCGCGACCCAGAACATCGGCAATACGACCGACCGGATTCTTTGAGAACTGTGGCCAGCGCTCAAAGTCAACCACAACCTTATCTCCATTCTTTGCCTTGCCGAGCAATTCGTTCGGGATATAGATATCCTTATCCAAAGCGCGGTTATCCGGTGTCACGAAAGCATATTTTGCCGTCTTCTGCAACACACCGACATAACGGTGAGGAACGCGCTCGATGACCTCAACGACACGTGCCTGAGGACCTCCGAACTTGGTACGCTTGCCTGCCATCTTCTGGATACGGACCTTATCGCCCGAAAGCGCCTGCAGGTCATCACCATCATAGACGGTGAACGGCTCATCATAAAGCGGAGTGACACCATCCTCCTTCGTGGCGGTGATCTTCACCGTATGCATGCCATTGTGACGACGATCGAAAACACCGATCAGTTCTTCCTGAGATTTGCGGTCAGCCAGCGTATAACGGCCCGACGAGATCTCCTTCAGGAAACCTTCAGCCTCTAGCTCTACGAGCATGTCATACACGTCACTTCGGTTGCTTCGTCCGAAGATACCCAGTTCCTGCGAGATCTGCAGGTAGTTATACGAATCCTTAGGATGAGCACTGAACCACTCTGAAATTCGTGCCAGCAGTTTTTCTGCTCCTTTGGTGTTTTTCTTTGCCATATTGTGAGATAGTTAAGAGGTTTTTCGTTTATTCTATGGTGCCGCAAAGATAACACGAAAAACCTATATCTCCAAATTTTTGTGTCCTTTTTTTATAAAAAAGCAATCAAAAACTATCAGAGTGGCAAAACGATAGCATCATTGGCACAGACATGAACATCCAAGGTAGGATTTGTCTTGCTGAGTGCCACACCCTGAGGGAGCTCAACCTTTGTCTCAAATGCCTGATTACCACAATTGATTGCAACGAGGAAGCCCTCACCGAGATAGACACGGAGGAAGATCAGCACATCGTCATTGCACAAGAGTGGCAGATAGTCACCGAACTGCAAAGCGATGTTCTGTCGACGGAGCATAGCGGTCTTCTTCACCTCTTCCAGATAATGCTGCTCGTATGTATTGTAACCGTCAAAGCGCATCATGCGACGATTGTCAGGATCATTGGCACCTGCCTGGCCATACTCGTCACCCTGATAGATACATGGCACACCCGGAATGGTCAGGTTGATCTTCTCCAACAACAGCGACTTAGCATAACCGACGGCAGAATCACCGATACCTACACTACGGTTCCATCCTGCAGCCTTGCTGTCCTCATCCCATGAGAGGTCTCCGCCGGCCAACGAAATAAATCGTGGTTTGTCGTGATTACCAGAGATGTTACCCATCGTATGATGACTTCCATAAGCGGCGCCGCTCTCCTCAATGACATTGGCAAGATCAGTCATTGGCTTGTTCCAATGCTTTGTCAACACATCGATAGCAGTATGATAGATATTGAAGTCGAACTGAGCGGCCAGCATACCGGTCTTGACATATGAGTTGATGAGTGCAGGATCTCCGTATGTCTCACCGATCATCCAATAATCGCGGTCACGCAACTGAGGATCATTCTTCAGTTTCTTGGTAAATGTACGCCAGTAGTTCAAAGGAATATGCTTACATGCATCATGGCGATAGCCATCGAACTCGAAGTTGCGGATCCAGAATAGCGCTGAGTCAGTCAACTGATCTGCCACATCACGACGCTCGAGGTTGAGCGATGGAATATGCTTGTCAAACCAGGTCGTGAGACGGTAGTCACCATCCCAGAGCTCGAGATTCGGACGACCATCTGCCGTGATGGAATCAGTAGCCCAATCAGGATGCGCCTGGAAGAGTGGAGAATTGATATGCAGGTGGTTAGCCACATAATCAAGGACCACGTTGATGCCATGAGCATGAGCCGTATTGAGCATCGTATGCAGTTCCTCATCGGTAGCAAAACGCTCCTCCACCTTGGTAATATAGATTGGCCAATAACCATGATAACCCGTGAACTTCGTGTCCGGATCATGATACTGTCCCCATACGTCATAAGGATTCTGTGTGATTGGAGATACCCAGATGGTATTGATGCCCATCGCCTCAAAGAAGCCTTCGTTGATCTTATCGGTGATACCTTTCACGTCTCCACCCTGATAGTCGGCCTGAGGAAGTACCTCCTCTGGCTTGTTATACTGCCAGTCATTCGCCGTATTACCATTGTTGAAACGGTCAATCATCAAACTATAGAGGATCTGAGTCTCTGGATCATGACGATTGAGCTGTTCGGCACTTGTGACGACTTTCCCCTGCTGCAAAGGCAACAGAATATCGCTCATAGGTGACTGAACCGTAGCACCATAGACACGTAAGAAGGTACGCTCGCGAGCCGTCTTAGGAATCGCTGGCAAAGTAATGACGATCTCCTTCTCTCCCATACTGACAGCCTCAGCAGGAAGCTGTGTATTCTGCCAGAGAGCCACCACGGTTTCTGGCTTCTCAGTGAATGCGATTCCTACCTTTCCTGCAGCAGCATCATACCAACTGGTATAGAGGCGACCATAGCCACGATTGAAATTGCGGCCATCCTCCACGACCAAGGTAAGCTTCTGGCCATCACGCCAAAGGTCGAGGGTAGAAAGCTGCACGCTGGTATTGAGGAAGAAGGTGGTATCGGTCACCTCTGTAAGGGTGATACCAGGACCTGCGACCAGCGAGTCGAACTTCTCGATCGTAGGGAAATAGTCAGTCAAGTAGTTTTCCTGTCCCTGTTCGGAGATCAGCACCACACTGGCACGTGTCTCGTTACCCGGAATCTCTGCTACAGGCTTAGGATTACATGCTGCAAAAGCCAGAAGTGTCAATGAGGAAAGAAAAAAGGTCGTTTTCATTTTCGAATTGTTAATTCTATTAACATAATTTCAACATCGCGTACGTGTTGTTAAATTTCATGGTCGTGAAAGGTACGTCATGATTTCATTTGGTCCTATTCTTGGTCGTAGCATCCTTAATCGCGTACTCAAAAGTGGATGCCACGGTCAATAATGTTAACACTTTGTACCAAGTGTCAACATTATTGATCGATGAAGGTACATTTCGAAATCGTAAGGTACTTTATTTGCGGACGAGGAGACAAGCCGACATTGGTTCGATCTGACCGACGATCTTGCCTTTCTTCACCTGATATTTCTTACCAGTAACGACGTCCTTATAACTGCCATTTGGCAAGGTGGTAGCAACATTCAAAGACTGAGCTTCATTGGTAATGTTGACGATTGCCAGACCTTTCTTGCCACGAGAGACAGCTGCGACTGCGTTGTTCTCAGAGAAAGCGAGCGACTCTGGCTGGCCATGCATCTGAGCGCGGAAATTATTGACAGCCACTACCAAAGGATGCTTGAAGTTATCGTTACCCTTTGCGCCGACAATGTTGTTACCCCACCAGTTACCTGAAGGACCGTCACTGCCATCCGGACGGCTGTAGAAGAGAGGAGTACCGAACTGACGAGCGGTCAGGAAGACCCAACCGAGGCGGATCTGTTCGTCGGTAAGATGAGCTGACTCATGGCCGTTGCAATATGTATCGTGACTCTCTACCCAAGTGATAAGCTTCTTAGGTTCTGCTGGATTCTGATAGCTCTCGACATCAGACTTGCTCCAATCAGCGTTCTCCAAGTCATAGCGGAGAGCACCGCCCATATTGCTGGCAGTAAGACCCATATACTCAGCATATTCGGTCTCCTTGACATTCTTGTCCTGCAATACCTCGCCATACATAAACAGGCTGTCCATAGGAAGAGCAAGACGAAGACCCTTCACCGCCTTACGACCGGTAGCCACTTCCCAGAAGTCATTCTCTGGAGAAGATGGATCCTTAGGATCGCTAGGAAGTGCAATATGCTTGGCCGTATCATAACGGAAACCGCGGACGCCACAAGCCAGGAGATCATTGACATAAGTCATATAATAATGCTGGAAATCAGGATTCTCAGTATTAACATCAGGCAGGCCACCCATCTCGCCGCTGGTACACTGCAGACGATCGTTCCATTCGGTGATAGCAGTGAAGCCGTTGGCATGATAAAGCTTGTCGTGACCACCTACTGCAGCATCGAGATCATCGCTCACACGAGTGTCATCGACCGAGGTGTGATTTGGCAATACATCCACGATGACGCGGACGCCATACTTATTGGCCTCAGCGCAGAGAGCGGCGAGATCCTCACGGGTACCGAGCTGGTAATTACCGATCTTCCAGTCGGTTGGCTGATAATGATAGTACCAGTAACCCTTGCCGAAGAGCTGATTACCACCACCCTTATCGCCACGTGTCTCAGTGACACACTGCTGTGCAGGAGAAGTCTGAACAATCTTAAAACCGGCAGCAGCAATGTCTGCCATATTCTCACGGATAGTATTGAATGACCAGCTCCAGCAGTGGAGGATGGTCTCATCGCATGTAGTTGCCTGTTGAGCGGAAGCTGATGCACAGGTCAATGCAAGTGAAAGTGCGAGAAAGAGTTGTTTCTTCATGAGTGTATTTTTTATTATTTGATTTCAATAATATGTTCAATAGAAGGATCGACAGAACCGGTTGAGACACAAAGCGTGTTACCTTCAACAGCGAACTCAACAGCATTGCCATCGACGAGGACCTGAGAAGGAGCCGTTTCTACCGAGAACTTGACCGTATAGGTACGAGTAGCCAGCATGCCATCGTACTGACCCTGACGAGCACCGATGGTAAGACAGCAGCCATTGCCACTTGTCGCATAATTGAACTTTGTAAGTGCATACTGAGTAGCGTAATTCTGATCATTACCAGCATCCTCATACATTAATCCTTCACCAGCGTTACTGCCAGGGATGACGTCAAGCATGATCTGCTCTTCGGTTACCGACTGGTTATTCTTGCCACTAAACTGTGGCAGAATACTACCGACCTTGGCATAAACAGGATATTGCTGAAGAGTGAATGAACGCTCTATGATCTGGCCACCTTTGAGAATCTCTCCTGTGCTCATCTCATACCAGTCATTTCCTGCTGGCAACCAGACATTGACAGTGCTTCTACCCTCCTTATTCATCGGAGTGGTGACAGGAGCGATGAGGAGCTGATCGCCATACATATATTGTGTCTTGAAGTCATAAGCCTGCTCTGCCTCAGGATAGTCGTAATACATAGGACGACAGAGAGAGACACCTGTCTCATAAGCCTGGCGAGCAGCGGTATATGAATATGGTACAAGCGCCTCACGCTGGCGAACCAACTGAGCCACGAGCTTACCATTCTCTGCAGACATCAAGGCCCAAGGCTCCTTATTCATATTCACATCATTGGTAGAATGGGTGCGCATGATTGGGAGATAAAGTCCAAGCTGCATCCAGCGGATATAGAGTTCCTCATCCAGTTTCTCACCAGGATAGCTGAGCATGTGACCACCCAAATCATGGCTCCAATAACCATAAAGTACGTTAGAAGCCGTGCTATTGAAATAAGGCTGATACTCAAGGCTGGCCCATGTAGCATAGGAGTCACCTGAGAAGCCTATCTGATAGCGATGATTGCCAAGGCCACCCCAACGATGGTAGAGCAATGGACGAACATCGCGATGACGCTGCATATCAGAGAACGTCGCATAGTTGAGCCAGAATGTATTGCTGAGTGAAGGAATCTTCTGATCTGCAAGACCTTGCTGCCAGTCAAGCCACCAGAAGTCTACACCTTGTTTCTCGAGCGGACGGAGGATGGTCTCATACCAACCTTGCATATATTTCTTATCAGAGCTGCACCACTGGAGTGTATCGCGCTCCTCAGGTGTCTTAGGTTCACGACCGAGCCACTTGGCAAAATCTGCATAATGCTCCTCAACGGATGAGACGCCATCTGCAGGATGAAGGTTCATGGTGACCTGAATACCCTGTTCGTCAAATTCCTTCAACAAACCTTCTGGATCAGGGAAGAGTTCTTCATTCCAAGTATAGCCGGTCCAACCACCCTTGACACCGTCTGAATAATGCCAATCCATATCGATCACAAGCACGTCGAGCGGATTCTCCCACTCTTTCATGCTCTTGACCAGGAAGCGGAGATCTTCGGCAGAATAACGCCAGTAGCGTGACCACCAATAACCAAAGGCGAAGCGTGGAGGCAATGGGATGCGACCTGCAAACTGGGTATAGTCGCTCAAAGCCTGCTTATAATCGTGGCCATAAGCCATGAAATACCAGTCCTGAGCCTCTGGTGCAGAGGTACGTTCCTTGACCCATGGCATCTCTGGCGAAGAAAGATCATTGACATCTCCATCGAAAAGCAGGCCTTGGCTGTCATCAATCAAAGTCCAACCATCGCGAGCAAGGAGACCTTCCTCCAATGGCAGTTCCTGACTACCATCTGCCTTGCGGCTCCATGCATAATAGCGATTGCCATCATAACCATCGAGTGTACGATAGGTACCACCGAGATTCTGCTGCTGCACATCACCAGGATGCCAAGAGAACTGAGTAGTGAGCGAAGAAGCAGCCTCAACAGAGAGATTGTCTGCAGTGAAAGCGCCGCTCCCCTTCTGATAAGTAAGCGTCATACGAGCGGTACTGACAGTAATCTGTGAATCAGTCTCATTGAGCTTAAAATCAGACTTTGCATACTGACGATTGACTGCTATGAATGAAGGATCGTCAACGAATTGTCCATCTGGAGCATACTCCATACGGATGACACCGTCATTGATGACAGTAAAACGTACTTGAGTGTCCTGCCAAGCGACATTCTTTGAGAGCGCATCGGTATTCTCTGTCTGACTACAGCTGGCAACAGACAAACCGACGGCAAACACGGCCATGGCATGAATTAATTGAATTCGCGATTTCATAATGGTATTGTATATGAGACTTTACTTAAGAATGTATTTCTGTGTTCCTCTAATATAGAGGGTTCCTGGACGCACCTCATTGATACGTTGACCCTGAAGGTCGTAGATTACCTGACTCTGTGGCACATTGTCTTCGATCTGATCGATGCTGACATACTGTGCAGTAACATCAGTAACGGTATATTTGCTTCCGTCTTTCTCCTTATTAATTATATAATAGGTATCAGCAGTCATGTCAGTAACATCGACCGTCTGTGAACTACCTCCCTTGGTGGTGAACACAAAGTTGACAGAGTAATCTCCGGTCTTAGGGATGTCAAAAGTCTGAGTATACCAAGTCTTGCCATCCTTTTCGATGCTTTCCTTTGCCTGAGCGCCTGGCCAACCGCCATTGATCTGCTCATTTTCAGGACCTGCCCAGATATAGACATAAAGAGGATCGAGAGCGCCAGATTCGTTGCACACATGCATCGTGGCCTTATAGGTTTCGATCTTCTCCTCTTCCTTCCAGGTATACTGACGTGTCTGGATGTTCTTCACTTCACCATTGACCAAAAGACCTGCCTTCAAAGTTGTGGTCTTATCAATGGTAATCGATGAACCGCTCTCGACAACTGTACCATTGGTAGCTGTAGGTTCTGAACCATCGAGGGTATAAACTAACTGAGCCTCGGCAGAAGCAGAGACAGCGGTAAGTTTAACTTCCTGCGCCTTAGCATCAAAAGCAAACTCTGTAGAAGAGACGCTGATCCATGGCATCTCAGCCGACTTAGCCAGATAGATATAATAGCGGTTACCATTCATGATCAGCTGATAATCCTCTGCATAGGAACTCTTGGCGCCACCAATCATACAGAGCAACGAACCGCTCTTATAGATATAGGCGGTGTTGTCGCTATAAACTTCTTCGATACTTGAAGTATTAGTGATACCAGCCACCTTACGTGCATCAATCATCTGCTTGATCTGTGGCTTATATTCCAGCCAGTGAGGTAAGAAGACACAAGGTGTACCTGGCATGGTCAGCATGACAGCGTTAGCCGCCTGGATGACATTCTTGTTGATAGGATCCTTGGTATAGTTGGTCACATTACCACGGTCCTGCATATCGTGATTCTCGACGAAGGTAACTGCATAGCGCTTATAATCGTCGCTGCGCATCAGACAGTCATTCTTCAGCGAAGACATTTTATTCGAATTATTCAAAGCATCGCGAACAGCATAGCGGAACTGGAAATCAAAAGCACCTGACTGAATGCCATTGCCAAGGTCTGTTCCGTCAATCCATTTCTTGATGACAGCATTGTTATCCCAAACCTCTCCGACAGAGAACTTTGGTTGAGACGCCTCATTATACATACCAAAATACTTGGCAGCGAAACCCTTGCCTACATCATAGCGGAAGCCTGCATAGCCAAGGTCATTGAGAAGGAAATCCTCGTAAGCCTTGATGATGGTCTGCACATTCTCCGAAGCATGGTCAATGTCGCGGAAGCCTGACCAGCCTTCACCCGAATCCTTGTTCGAAGAGAGCTGATAACCGTTGGCCTCAGCCCATTTCTTGCATTCACCTTCATCATCATCGCTCACGATGTCGGTGCTGACCATCTGATAGGTCACACCTTTATATGTCTCGGCAGGAAAGTCGACCCAGTTGGAAACATTCTGACGATGGTTGATAACCACGTCTGCGATAGTACCGACACCTTTATCCTTGAAGGTCTGGATCATAGAACGAAGAGCAGCCTCTTTGCCGAAAGAAGAGTTCTGATCGAAATAGTACAGTGGGTTATAACCCATAGATGTCCCGCCACAATTACCTGACTGCGGCACCCAGATGAGAGAGAAATACTGGCTAAGCTCATCGGCTTGCTTTTCAAGGACTGTCCAACGGGTATTGGTATAGTCGTCCCAAGAAAAAGCCTGAAGCATCACACCCTCATAATCAGCAGGCCAACCCTGAGCTGAAACTGGAGACACTGCCAGTACAGAGAATAAAAAGGTAAAAACGGAAGAGGTAAGAATCTTCTTCATTATTCTGGTCAAAAAGTGAAAGGACATTGAAAATTTAAAATGGCGTGGCTCAAGCCAAGATGACTAACGTGAGCAAAAGCCATCGTGCCAAAAGCCACGCCATTGATTATCTTAACTCCATTATTCTACAGTGAAGTAGATAGAAGTCTTATTAGTACGAGTTGGATAAAGCTTGATGGTAGAACCCTCAAGAGTGATGTTATCACCATCCTGCCACAAGTTATTGAGCTCTCCACCGAGGTTGATGCCCCATTCATTGTTAGCAGTGAACTTCCAACCGTTAGCATTTACACCAGCGCCTGTAATCTCATAGCAACGATCTTCGGCGTTCCAGGTCATCTGCTGAGCGTCATCAGCAGCATTCCAACCGTTGAAGTCTCCTACGAGGTTCATGTTGGTGATCTCTGTAGCCTTGATGCTCTGGTTGCCGAGGCTCACCTCGAAGAAGTAAACTGACTCACCACCTGATACACCGATGTTACCACCTTCGTCAGTAGCAGCACCTTCATAGCTAGTGAAGTGGCTGTTGTTGAGCTCAGTACCCCAGTCGCCAGCAACACGCTGGAACTTGAACTGGTTGCCCCAACCATTAGGATCAGCGCAATATACGAAACCTGTATAAGTTCCATTATCAGCGTTGGTGAGCTTCAGGAGCTGATCAGCATTTGACCAACCATCGGTAGCACCAATATAATAAATGAACTCGTCGTACTTAACCTCCTCAAGAGTATAAGTTCCCTCAAGCATGTTGATAGTCAACTTATACTTACCAGCAGCCTCGATTCTACCAGCGCCAGGATTGTTTGAAGTCAGGAAACCTTCGGTAGAAACGTCACCATCGACCTCCAAACCAATCTGATCTGACCAGATATCGCCAGCATCGACACCATTCTGACCAATGATCTTCCAGTAATTGTCATTGTCGCACTCGAAGGTAACGGTGAAACAAGGATTGTCATAGACGTTGCCATCACCTACATGAGTGAGAGGGAGCATCTTAGCGCCATCCCAATCGCACATATTACCAATGAGGTAGTAAGCGCTCTCGATCTCAGGAGCAGTCAAAGTGACCTCAAGATTGAAAGGATACTTGAAGCAATAGATATTTTCGCCAGTCTTACACTCACCGATTACCTCGACAGGAACCTGACGGGTCTCAGGAGCACGACCGAAAGCAGAAACGACTGCATTCTCAAGATCTGATACTGAGAAAGTACCGTTGACATCACTCTCATACTCGTTACCAAAGATCTTTACCTTGATAGACGAAACGGTACAACCAGAAGGATCCACCTTGAAAAGAGGGATGGTAGTCATGTCCTTAACCAGCTCCATATCGACAGCAGGGAGTGGTGTGACCTTAGCATCTGGGTTGTCTACATTACCCTGAGGATTCTCAATCTGCGATGGTGCAGCCCAATCGGTGAAGTCCTCGTTATCGCAAGATGCAAAAGCTACAAGTGATGCAGCAAGTGCAAAATATAATGAATTCTTCATAATGTCTTACGTATTTTATTTTTTAGTAATGTAGAAGTAACCTGTGATATCGTTGAGGTAAAGCTGATAGGTACCAGCCTCAGCAATACCGATGTTAGGACCACCATTTACACCATAACCCCAAGCGTTAACGTCACCATCAGCAGCACCGAAGCCCCAGTTGGTATCCCATGAGCCAGCCATCTTGAACTTGATCTGATCACCAGCAGCGAGGTCGATAGTTACAACCCACTCGTGGTTGTTCATACCATCAACGACATTGATAGGAGTCATCTCAGTGTCACTCCAGCCGTTGAATGAACCAGAAACTGCCATGCCGTCAAATACAGCCGGAGTCTTCTCGTAAGGAGTCATAGTACACTCGTAAGTATTGGTATTGAGGCTGATGGTATAATAGCCGTCAGCAGCCACCTCAATGTTACCAGTATCATCACCGCCATTGCGATAAACGATGTTACCAGTACCATTACCACACATTGCATAGTTCCAGTCGAAGCTTGAAGGAAGGATCTTGAAGCCCTGGCTTGCAAGGAAGTAACCAGTGTAGGTGAGCTCACCCTTACCAGTATTGATGTCATACTCGCAACCTGAAACGAGACCGAATGGGATGTTGTTTACGTAGATGTTGTCAGCATTGTTGCTCCAAGCACCTGCACCGATGTTGCCACCGAGGATATACCACATCTCAGGATCTGCAGCCTTGAGCATCTGATAGCGTGGGATGACATAGAAGTTAAGTACGTTTGAATAGATGGTGAACTCGTCTGAGATCACTGCAGTAGAAGAAGGCTTACAAGTAACACGGCCAAAAAGATTAATCTTCTCTGGCACATCCTGCTCTGACCATCCACCTGCCTGCTGAAGAGTCTTATTGAGCTCAGCAGAAGAAATGGCAGCCGAACCATTGCCCTTGAGAGGGACGATGATTGGAGAGCTGAATGACTGATCGGTCGAAAGCTCCATCACATAAGTTGACACATATGGGAAAGTGAAACCCGTGCAGCTCCAGGTGAAGGTCATATTGATATCCTCAGGATAGAGCACCAGAGCACCTGTACCTGCAAAAGATGGAGTGTTGAGCGTGAGTTCCAAGCCCTTGACATCGAGCGTTGGATTGTCCTGATCGGTTTCGCAAGAAGAGAAACCAGCCACCAGGCCAAGCATCATTGCACTATATAAAAACTTTTTCATTTTCTAAAATAGATTACAGGAATTAATAACCTGGGTTCTGTACGAGATTTGAGTTTGCATTTACATCCTCTGAAGGCAATGCAAAGACATTGAGGCTAGCAGAGAAACCGATACCGCTCTCGTTGCCACCCTTCCATTCCCAGACATACTTGCTACTGTTGTTACCACCGAAGTAACCGAAACGGATGAGGTCGGTACGACGGAAGCCCTCATAGAAGAGCTCACGTGAACGCTCGTCAAGGATGTAGTCGAGAGTACAATCTGACTCAGATACACGAGTAGCACAGTTTGCACGGTCACGCAACTCATTGATATAGCTTGCAGCAGGCTTATTCTGGCGCTTAGCTGCCTCTGCTGCGATAAGATAAGCCTCACCGGTACGCATCAGGAAGAAGTCCATATCTACGAACTGTGAGTGATGAGGAGCTGCACCAGTAGAATAAGTGTTGCGGTACTTAGCACAAGCATAACCTGAAGCGTAGTCAGTTGGAGTGCTTACTGCGAGCTCACGATCGACGCCATGGAGCAGCGCGCGGTCATCACCAGCAGCAGCAACCATGCCACGATAGTCGGTAGCAGGAGCATTACCCTCTGGGAAGAACTTCTTGACGAAAGCTGAGCGGCAACGGTTACCTGCCCAGAACTCGGTGGTACCATAGGTAGCATCGACATCCATATCAGCCTTCCAGGTAGAAGCCATGAGGAAGAGTGAAGTACCCCAAGAGGTAGTTGTCTGGCCATCCTGAAGCAATGGGAGGATACCCTCTACAGAAGCGCCACTCTCACCATTGTCACCCATGAAGAGCATCTGATAAGCTGACCAGTAGTTACCATTCTTGTCGGTAACACCATTCTTCCAGAGCTTATGAGGACCACTGATTACCTTGTCAGCATACTCCTGAGCGTCTGCCCAATGAGCAGTACCGGTATATACCTCTGCATTGAGATACAGACGAGCGAGCAACATATTAGCAGCATCCTGATCTGCACGGCCGTAACCCTGATCTGTGCTCTTGCGAGCGATAGGAGTCTGCATTGAAGGAAGGATTTCCTTAACCTCCTGCTCGAGCCAAGCGAAGAGCTCTGCACGCTGAATCTGCTTAGGACTCTCTGCAGAAATCTCGAGAGCGAATGGCACGTTGCCGAAGTTGTCCATCAAATAATAATAGTAGAGCGCGCGGAGGAAACGAACCTCAGCCTCACGGGTAGCATCAACGCCTGCACAAACCTCAAGATAGTGGTTGCAGTAGTCGATACCTACGAACAGACGATAGTAGAGACCTGCCAGCATTGGATGGTCAGCATCCCACTGATTGTAGTTGAAAGCAGGAATACCTGGGTCACCCCATGCGCAGATTGACTCGTCGGTAGTAAGCTCGTTGGCATTGAAGAGCTGACGCAAGAAACCTGCAGTACCACCGTCCAGACCGTCAATATCGCAGTCGCCATTGCCACCACCATTGCCTGGGAGCGACATGTTGGCATAGCACTTTGTATAGAGAGCTGCCTCATCGACTGTCATGATGGTGTTTGGGTCGATAGGTGTCACATCGAGGTCACCTATACAAGAGCTGAGACCCATGGTCATGACAAGAGCAGCGCCTGAAAGCAAATATTTATTCATAGTTGTCATCTAATTTAGAAGTTGAGAGTAAGGCCAAACTGAAGATTGAATGGACGTGGATAGAGGCTATTCTCAAAGCCATTGTTCTGCTCTGGGTCAATACCCTCATAGTTGGTGATAGTCATGACATTCGAAGCCACAACGTATGCACGGCCACCAAGGCCCTTGAAGCCGCTGGTCTTGAAGAGGTTGTTGAAGCTATAGCCAAGGGTGATGTTGTCGAGCTTGACGAAGCTTGCATTGCTGATCCAATAGTCAGAGAGGTGATTCTCATAAGTATTGAAGTTGCGCTTGATACCCTCCTTGGTTACGTTCTGGAGGTAGCCGAATGAGCTGTCATAACGCTTCTCAATATTCATCTTACCCATCTCGTTGCCATTGTAGACGTAGTTGCCAAGGTGTGAGTGGAAGCTCAGGCCGAGGTCCCAATTCTTATATCCCAGACGTGAGCTCAAGCCGACCATCCAAGGAGCTGCACCCTGCTTGTAGAAGTAGAGGTCGCTCTCTGAGATCTGGCCGTCGCCGTTACGATCTACGTAAACGCCTTCGACAGGAGCACCCTTCTCGTCGTATACCTGCTGATATACATAGAAAGCAGATGCTGAGTGATCCTTTGCCCAAGCCTTGATATAGTTACCGGTACCGGCACCATTCTCGAAGTAACGGATGATCGAACCATCGCCGTTGAGCTCGAGGATCTTGTTCTCATTATAGGTTACGTTGGCATTGATCTCCCAGTTCCAGTTCTTGCTCTGGATAGGACGGATCGTAGCAGAAACCTCAAAACCGGTGTTCTGGAGTGAACCGATGTTAGAAGTTACCTTGTTACGGAAGTTAGAACCAGCGCTGACAGTTGCCTCGTTGAGCAGGTCGGTGGTCTTACGGTAATACCACTCTGCGCTTACAGTAAAGCGGTCGCGGAGGAAACCGAGGTCAAGACCTACGTTGGTAGTAGTAGTGGTCTCCCACTTCAAATTAGCATTGTATGCATCTGGACGATAGAGCAAACCTGAGTCATTGACTCCAAGGATTGGGTAACGGCCGTCGATGTTGTTGCTGTTTACATTATAAGAAGCGAAGTACTTATAGTTGCCGATACCATCCTGCTGACCGGTCTTACCGTAGCTGGCACGAACCTTAGCCTCTGACAACCAATCTACGTCAGCAAGGAAAGCCTCATTCTTGATCTTCCAAGCGAGAGCGCCTGAGTAGAAGAGAGCCCAGTGATCCTTGAAACGTGAAGAACCGTCATCACGAAGGTTGAGGGTTACAGAGTAACGATCGAGGAGGCTATAGTTCATTCGGCCGAGGAATGAAACGAGGAATGACTCCTGACGCCAGAGGTTGTTCGACTCGTTGTAAAGCTGACCTGGCTTCTCATTGTTGGTCGAAGGATAGAGGCCTGCGTAGTGGCTGTTGCCCCAGTACTTCATGTGGCTCCACTCATAACCGACCATGATGTCGAAGTGGTTAGCATCGTTGAAGTCCTTATTATACTGCGCCCACGCGTTGAGAGTAAGGTTGATCTTCTCCTCGTGAGTGCTACCGCTGTTACCATAGTACATATTAGATGGACCCCATGGTGTGAAATCGGTATCCTGCTGACCATTAGCATAGTCGCCGTTCAAGCTGAGGTGAAGGAGGAGATCCTCGAAGTTATGAACCTTATAGTCGAGGTCGAGGGTACCCTGCCAGTCACGTGAGTTAGCACGGTCGTCCTTCTCGTTGAGGAGTGCGACTGGGTTCTTAACGGTGTTACGGTTTACAACACGGTCCCAGTTCGGGTCGTTGAGAGCCGAAGCGTCATCGGTCCAAGTGAAGTAGTTGTTCATGTTGCCTGGCTTGTTACCCTTCCAGTCCTCATTAGCGAAATAGATTCCGTGAGTAGGATCCATACGAGTAGCCTCACCGATAGCAGAACCATTAGCATAGTTAGCATGCGAATAGAAGAACTTAGCACCAGCGGTAACCTTCAAATGGTTGTCGAGGAAGCTAGGGTTTACGTTCAAGCCAACGTTAGCACGCTTGTAATCAGAGGTCTTGAGAGTACCCTGCTGATCTGCGAAACCAACACTGAGACGATAAGGAAGAGACTTGAATGCACCTGTCATGGTGACATTATGCTCATGGCTTACTGCAGTACGATAGATCTCGTCCTGCCAGTCGGTGTTTGCATTACCGAGCTTAGAGTAAGCCTCGCTGTCGGTTCCATAATAATTTGCGATGAACTTACGATACTCATCACCATCGAGAACCTCCTGACGGTCGGTTGCCCAACCCATGGTTACATTACCGCTGTAAGAAATCTGTGGAGCTGAACCTGAACGGCCTTTCTTGGTAGTAATGATGATGACACCGTTAGAACCACGGCTACCATAGATAGCAGTAGCAGAAGCATCCTTAAGTACGGTGAAGGTCTCAATATCGTTAGGATTGACGAGTGCAAGTGCATTAGGCGCACCCTTGATACCCTGGTTATCCATAGCCATACCATCGATAACGATCAATGGGTCGTTAGATGCGTTCAATGAAGAACCACCACGGACGCGGATCTGAGCGCCGCCACCAGGAGAACCACCGCTGTTAGTAACGTTAACACCGGCAATCTTACCCTGCATCATATCCTGTGGAGAGGTTACAACGCCTTTGTTTTTCTCATCAGGCTTGATAGCTGTTACAGCACCAGTAAGATCGCTCTTCTTGGCAGTACCGTAACCGATGACTACTACATCCTCGAGCATTTCCGAATCCTCTTGGAGTGTGATGTTGAGTGGCTCGCCGTTGAACACTACCTCCTGTGGCTTATAGCCGATGAAGGAAATGACCACGGTGCTACCCTTAGGTGCTTTAAAGGAGAAATTACCATCCAGGTCAGTTGTTGCGCCATTGGTTGTACCTTTGACTACAACATTAGCACCCAGCACTGGCTCTCCGAAGTCGTCAATGACTGTACCCGTAACGGTGAGGTCCTGGGCATAGACGCTGACTGACATGAGAAGTCCTACCATCATTGTGGTAAGAGCTTTGAAGGTTTGCTTCAAATTCATGTGATTTGTGGTTTTGTTGTTAGTATTTAGTAAAATAATTTAGATAATCGAATGTGGAAATCTTTCAGATTTTTACCGTGGAAATTATAGGTGCTTTTTGAAGGAAAATGCGGTGCAAAGATAAGTATTTTTTCTCACATACGCGATACTATGATTAAGAAATATAAATGAATATAAATAATAGAAAACTACTATCATTTGATTTTCAGCATTTTATACATACACCACAAAACACACAAATATAAGTTTAATTGAAAAAACTCAGATTGTTACATTCATTTTGAGATTTGTTACATTCATTTCGGGGCAACTTACTTCTTGCAAGGTTTTCTCACGATTATGAAGCAAAGGAATGCCAAAAACCGACGCTTTCTGACACAAACCAACTTTTTTAGCAGAAAAATAGCCACAAAACTAGAAAATATAAATAAATAATTTGGAAATTCACCCTAAATCTTTTATCTTTGCGCAGACATTAGAAAATAAGCACGCCAGATTACATAAGAAGCCTTTTACCGAAAAACAAACCAAAAAGAATTGTACGGAATGGTACAATATCTCACAGACACAACGAATATGAAAAACTTCATTTATCTTTCAGCGCTTTCTGCTGCGCTGGCTTTTTCTGGGTGCACCAGTCAGAACACCGTTTCTCAGGACGAAGAAACTACGGAAGGCAAGATCGTCATTTATCAGATGATGGTCCGTCTTTTCGGCAATGAGAACACTTCTAATATTTTAAATGGTACGCGCGAGCAGAACGGATGCGGCCGCATGAGCGATATTACCACCGAGGCGCTGCAATCTATCAAGCGTCTGGGTGCAAATTACGTCTGGTATACCGGCATCATCCAGCAGGCCACCAAGACCGACTGGAGTGCAGAGGGACTTCCTCGCCAGACGGCCGACGTAGTGAAAGGCAACGCTGGTTCGCCTTACGCCATCTGCGACTACTACGCTGTTTCTGCCGACATTGCTGATCAGGTCTCTACCCGCATGGAGGAGTTTGACGCTTTGGTGAAGCGTACTCACGAGGCAGGCCTGAAGGTCGTCATGGATTTCGTTCCAAACCATGTAGCACGTGAATATCAGTCAGTTATCAAACCAGAGATCAGCTTAGGCGTTTCAGACAATACAGCGGTAGCCTTCGACGCGCAGAACAACTTCTACTACTTCCCTAGCGAGACACTCACCTGGCAGAACTATAAGGAGACACCTGCCAAGGTCACTGGCAACGATGTCTTTGCGCAGGCCACTCCAGCCGAATGGGATTGGTATGAGACCGTGAAACTCAACTATGGCGTAGAATACAAGGCCGACGGTTCGCGAGAGAATCATTTCGACCCGATTCCTTCCACCTGGAATAAGATGACCGACATCCTGCTCTATTGGGCAGACAAAGGTGCAGATGCTTTCCGCTGCGATATGTCGGAGATGGTACCAAGCGAGTTCTGGCACTATGGCATAGGTCGTGTCAAAGAGCAGCATCCTGACATTCTCTTCATCGCAGAGATCTATAATCCAAAGGTTTACGAGGACTATATCGTCACCGGCGGCTTCGACTATCTTTATGACAAGGTGGAGCTTTACGACTCTATCCGCAGCGTGGTAGAAGGCCGTCGTCCGGTAGACGCCATCGAGGCTTGTCTCTCACTGCCAACTTATACCAACGAGAAGGTGGCTGGCCACATGCTCAACTTCCTCGAGAACCATGACGAACAGCGTATCGCCTCTGAGTTCTTCGGCAAGAATCCACAGGCCGGCATTCCAGCGCTTTACGTCTCGGCTTTGATCAACGGCAATCCTTACATGCAGTATTTCAGCCAGGAACTTGGCGAGAATGCACCTGACGAGGAAGGTTATCAGGGTGCCGACGGTCGCACCACCATCTTCGACTACTGGGGATTGGAGCGACAGAAGGCGTGGAAATCCGTCAACTGGGACGAGAATAAGCTTCCTGCAGAATATAAAGCCATCCGCAGCCGTTATGAGGAGGTGCTGAAATTAGCTCAACTTCCTGCCGCAGTCAATGGCAAAACCGTGAATATTACCGACGAAGCCATGCGAAATGCCAAGGTTTTCGCCTTCCAGCGTGTCATTGACGGTGGCGAGACACTCACTGTCATTGCCAACTTCGGAGACGAGCCATTCAGCGGAAGTGTTAATAATGAGGAGGTTAATATTCCTGCACATGACGCTATAACCTTCTAATTTTTACCTCGGAGAGTATGGGGAGTCGGGGAGTTTTACTCTTCGTAACTCAGTATTCGACAAAGTAACACAGAGAGTAAATATGAGTATTTAAAACTCCCTTACTCCCAGAACTCTCCGAGGATATTCATAAAATGAAATTAAAATCGAAATAGAGAAAACAAAATACAATACTCCATGAAACTTAACTTTAAAATCAACTATCGCACCCAGTGGGGAGAATCGCTCGGTGTGATGATCGCCGACCAGGTGGTGGAACTCCAAACCACCGATGGCGAAGTATGGGCAGGTTCGGCCGAGGTTGAACTGCCAAAGGGAGGCCTGCCTCTCCTCTACCGTTATGGTGTCTACCGCGATGGCAACTGCATCCGCAAGGAGCGCAACACCATGGCTCACGTCATCGAGAACATCTCTGCGAGCAAGAAGAGCCTCGACCTGAACGATGCATGGCGCGACGCTAAGCGTGTGGCTGGCGTGGCCGTTCCTATCTTCTCGCTCCGTAGCGAAGGAAGCTTCGGTGTAGGCGACTTCGGTGACCTTAAGACACTCATTGACTGGGCCGTAGCCACCAAGCAGACAGCCGTGCAGATCCTCCCGATCAACGACACTACCATCACGAACACCTGGCAGGACAGCTATCCATATAACTCAATTTCCATCTACGCTTTCCATCCTCAGTACGTCGACCTCCGTCAGCTTCCTGCACTTCAGGACGAAGCTAAGGCCAAGGCTTATGAGGCAAAGCGTAAGGAACTCAACGCGCTCACACAGATCGACTACGAGAAGGTCAACGAGGCAAAGCGCGCTTACTTGCATGACCTCTTCGAGCAGGAAGGCAAGAAGACTCTCGCTTCGGCTGGCTATAAGACCTTCTATAAGAATAATGAGGAGTGGCTCCGTCCATACGCTGCTTATAGCGTGTTGCGCGACACTTACCGCGAGCCAGATTTCAGCCGCTGGCCAAACTACAAGACCTACGACGAGGAGGTGGCTAAGGTCATCTTCGCTCCTGGCTCTAAGTCGCTCAAGGCGGCTCAGTTCTATATGTACGTCCAGTACATCCTCCACGTCCAGCTCCTCGCAGCATCGAGCTATGCACGTGCTAACGACGTGATTCTCAAAGGCGACATCCCTATCGGCATCAGCCGCGCCTCTGTAGAGTCATGGGTCGAGCCATTCTACTTCAATATGAACGGCAGCGCCGGTGCTCCACCTGATCCATTTTCTGCCAACGGCCAGAACTGGGGCTTCCCTACCTACAACTGGGAAAAGATGCAGCAGGACGGCCTCCAGTGGTGGCTCAAGCGCTTCCGCAAGATGCAGGAGTACTTCTCGGCTTACCGTATCGACCACATCCTCGGCTTCTTCCGCATCTGGGAGATTCCTACCCATTCCGTGCACGGTTTGCTCGGTCAGTTCGCTCCATCTTTGCCAATGACTCCAAGCGAGATCGAGAGCTACGGCATTGGTTTCCAGAAGGATTTCATGACCAAGCCATTCATCAACGACGAACTCCTCGAGATGCGAATCGGCGTTCTCCGTCACTACCACGAGGAGGAGCCAACCTGCTGGGACGGCAAGGATCCTGTCGACTACGTACACGACGTTTTCCTGAACCATCTGCACGATGACATCTGGGAGTTCAAACCAGAATTCTCTACTCAGCGTGCCATCGAAATCTTTTTCAGCGGCAAGACAAAGCAGCGCAACAAGGACCTCAAGGAGGCGCTCTATTCGCTCATCTCTAACGTCCTCTTCCTCGAGGATCATCGTTGCCCTGGCACCTATCATCCACGTATCTCTGCACAGAGCGACTACACCTATCAGCGCCTGCAGGGATGGGAGAAGGACGCTTTCAACCGCCTCTACAACGAGTATTTCTACCGCCGTCACAACCAGTTCTGGTACGACCAGGCCATGAACAAGCTGCCACGTCTCATCGACGCTACTCAGATGATCGTCTGTGGTGAGGACCTCGGCATGGTACCTGATTGTGTACCTTGGGTAATGAACCAGCTGCAGATCCTCTCGCTCGAGATTCAGCGTATGCCAAAGGATCCTGCCGACAACTTCGGCCACGTCTACCGCTATCCAGAGCGTAGCGTCTGCACCACCGGCACTCACGACACCGAGACACTCCGTCAGTGGTGGGAGCTCGATCCGAAGCTCACCGCTCAGTACTGGCACGAGGAACTTGGCGAGAGCTCTGCATGTCCGGCCGAGGCTTCTCCTGAGATCTGCGAGCGTATCGTCAACGACCATCTCCAGTCGCCATCGCTCCTCTGCATCCTCCCACTCCAGGATTGGCTCGCCATCGACGGCAACCTCCGTCTGGCCGATGCTAACGCCGAGCGTATCAACATCCCTGCCAACCCTCGCCACTACTGGCGTTATCGCATGCACCTCACCCTCGAGGAGCTGCTTAAGGCTCAGAAGTTCAATGCAAAGGTAGCAGAACTGATTACCAACAGCAATCGATAAAGACCCTCCCCCTACCCCTCCACAAGGGAGGGGAGTGGTTACTTAATCATTCCTTTATTATTATTCCCCGCCTCCTCCCCGCGGACACTATACATTCTATTCCCCTCCCTTGTGGAGGGGCCAGGGGAGGGTCTCTATGGCAAAACAACTCCCCGATCTCAAACTCTCCCAGCTGATCAATATCAGCTTCGGATTCTTCGGCGTGCAGATCGCTTATGCACTGCAGTCCGCTAATATCTCGCGTATCTTCGCCACCCTCGGTGCAGATCCTCACCAGTTGTCATTCTTCTGGATCCTGCCACCGCTCATGGGCATGATCGTGCAGCCAATCATCGGCATGCTGTCCGACAAGACCTGGTGCCGCTTTGGCCGTCGTATCCCTTATTTATTTATAGGTGCCATCATCGCCGTGCTTGTCATGGCTCTGTTGCCTAATGCTGGCAGCTTTGGCTTGACCACACAGGTTGTCATGTGGGGCCTCACTGGTTCGATGATCTTCGGCTTGTTCTCACTCATGTTCCTTGACACCTCTATCAACGTGGCCATGCAGCCATTCAAGATGATGGTTGGCGATATGGTCAACGAGAAGCAGAAAACACAGGCGTACTCCATCCAGTCGTTCCTCTGTAACCTCGGTTCGGTAGTAGGCTATCTCTTCCCTTATATCTTCACCTTCCTGGGTGTACAGAACGTAGCACCAGAGGGTGTCATCCCTAACTCGGTCATCTATTCGTTCTACGTAGGTGCTGCCATCCTCATCGGCTGTGTCATCTTCACCACGATGAATGTCAAGGAGTATTCTCCAGAGCAGCTCGCTGCCATGCCGGAACAGTTAGGAGTGAGGAGTGAGGAGTTAGGAGTAAAGAATGAAAAGTCTGAAGTTAAGAGTCAGGATACAGGAGCCGCAAATACTCCTAACTCCTCACTCCAAACTCCTAACTCCCCAAGTATCGCCTATACCTTCCTGAGCATCGGCCTCGTGCAGTTCTTCTGCTGGGCAGGTTTCATGTACATGTGGTCATACTCAGCCGGAGCCATCGCTGAGATGTGCTGGGGAACCACCGACACCCATTCGGCTGGCTATCAGGAAGCCGGCAACTGGAATGGTGTCTGCTACGCTCTCCAGGCCATCGGTAGCGTCATCTGGGCCGCATGCATCCCATTTATCTCTAAGGCTTTGCATTCAGATAAGATGTGCTATACCCTCAGCCTTATCTTGGGTGGCTTAGGCTTCATCTCTATGCTCTGGATTCACGATCAGTACCTCCTCTGGGCAGCTTATCTCCTCGTAGGTTGCGGTTGGGCAGCCATGCTGGCCTTCCCATTCATCTTCTTCACCAATGCACTGCAGGGCAATCCAAAAATGGGTACCTATCTTGGACTTTTCAACTGCACCATCTGTCTGCCACAGATCGTTGCTGCCGTTGTAGGTGGTGCATTGCTCGGCCTTGTCGGCTCACAGGTAGGCATGCTGGCCGTAGCTGGTGCATTGCTCATTGCTGGCGGCTTGGTTGTCTGGACCATCAAAGCTAAATAAGATGATGAAGCGACTGCTGGTTCTCATAACATTGTGTTGTCTGACACTCTCTACGACCCTCTTAGCGTTGGCCGATGAGCACATGCGCCCCATCGGTCAGCTGCTCGAGGAACTTGACTTGGCCATCGAACATAAAGATCAGTATCAGCACAAGCGTCAGATGATGGCCGACAGCCTCCGTCGCGCCGCTGATTTTGCCATGGGACAAGAGCGCATCGACCTGCTCAAACAGCTGCATTACAACTACGAGAACTATCACGCCGACTCTACTTTTCTGGCTCTCCAACTCCTGAAACAGACACCCGAATACCTGACCGACACTACGCTGCAGCAATACGTCTTTCTGTCCGAAGCTCGCGCCTACGGCATCAAAGGCCTGTATAGCACCGCGTTCGATATGCTCAACAATGTCGACGTCAGTCAGCTCTCACGCTCACAACGCCTGCAATATCACAACACGCGCTACGCTGTCACCGGCTGGTTTGCCGACTTTGCCGCGCAGTATTCTCCAGAGCTCTCACGTCAGCTCACGGCCTCTATGTCGCCGATCAACGACACGCTCTACGCGCTCGAACCCGGTGCCTTGAACCGCCGTATCATCCGCACCAACAAGTACCTCATCGATGGTCAGTATCAGGCGAGTGTCGACAGTTTGCTGCAGGTGCTCGAGGACTTCCCCGTCGATCAGCGTACGTTCATCTACTCCGGCTTGGCGCAGGCCTATGGCAAGCTCGGTCGTAAGGAAGAGGAGCTCCGTTACCTGACGCTCACCGCCATCAACGACATCCGCCAGGGTAACGCCGAGTATATGGCGCTACCTGTATTGGCGCAGCGCACCTTCGAACTCGGTCAGACAGAACGCGCCTACCGCTACCTCATCTGTTCGCTCGAAGACGCCAACTTCTGCAAGGCGAGCCTCCGCACCATCGAGTCGACACAGATTTTCCCGATCATCGACCGCGCCATCAAGGCCGACGAGGAGCGCCACAACCGTTATAAGACGTGGACCATCGTTGTCCTCTCGCTCTTTATGCTCCTCCTGATCGGCGGCCTCCTGCTGCTCTGGCGTCAGCATGGCAAACTCAACCACGCGCGTCAGGCCTTGGCCAAAGCCAACAACGACCTCAAAATCAGCAACCTGCAGCTCAAGGATTATAACCGCGACCTCACCGCTGCCGATAAGGTCAAGGAGGAATACATCATGAAGTACCTCGGCCGTTGCCGCCGTTATCTCGGCTCGTTCGAGAGCTATCAGCGACAGATGTACAAGCTCATGCAGGCGCATCAGATCGAGGAACTGGCCCGTCAGCTCAAGTCCACACAGGTCATCAACGACGAGCAGATGCACTTCTACCACGACTTCGACGAGGCCTTCCTGAAGCTCTATCCACACTTCATCGATAACTTCAACGCGCTGCTGAAACCCGAGGCGCAGGTCCTCCCGAAGAAAGGTGAACTCCTCACCACCGAGCTCCGCATCTTCGCACTCATCCGCTTAGGCGAAACCGACTCCGCGCAGATTGCCAAGTTCCTCAACTACTCCCTCACCACCATATATAATTATCGCTCGCGCGTACGTAATAACGCTCTCGGCGATAAGGACACGTTCGAGGAGGAGGTGATAAAGCTGTAAACTACCGCAGAATACACTCGGCGCCATAATGGTACTATATACAATATGTAGGGTCATTATGGTGTCGTTTTCTTTTCCTATCCACATGCTTCATCCGGCATTCCCTTATTGTACAATATACCAATATATACCGCATTTCTTACCTAAACCTCACTTTTTACATTTTAGCTCTTATTTTTTATGTTGTAGAACATATTTTGTTTAAAAAGAACAGAAAAATCATGTAAAATCAGCAATTTTTAGCAAAAAGTTATTGTAATTTCACTTTTTTGCTGTACCTTTGTTGTGCAAAAAATAATAAAAATTGATCAATTCGACATTACCTTAATTATTTTCTAAAGGTTAGTTTAAGGTATACAATAACGGAAAAGAATTAGTTATGAAGAAGTATTTATTCATCATAATCACCCTCATCACCTCTCTGGTAGCCACCAGCTGTCAGGACGAAGATTTCGGCTTCACGGAGCAGGATGTTTTTCAGGGGAAATACGCGCGCAATTTTATAAAAGAATTTGGAGCTATTGATCCTAATCAAAGTTGGGATTTAAGTTCTTATGCAAAAGAACAAAGACTTATAGAAGTTTCCACCCGCGCTACAAGAGGAGCTGCGGATGAATGGTATTACGTAGAGCCAGGAACAATTGATGACTACATCAAAACAAATCTTCCTGAAGGCAAAAATAACAAAAGTGGAGTATCCAATTTTGCGTTATTATCAAATGGGATGGAATTCGAGATAATCCCGTTATATCAAGCAGGCGACCAAGATGTTGACTGGAAGCTCCACGCAGTTCTCGTGACCACATCAGGAGCAAAAGACAAAATCATTTTTGACAAATCCGACCAAAACCAGATAGAAGTACTTGGGCAAGAGCATATATGTGAAACTTGCCACGGGCATCGTATAGTTGCAGGTTCTGGGGAGCATACATGTACATTATGCCAAGGAACAGGTCATTTAGCAAAAGGCGGAGCAGAAGCTATTGCTATTAATTGCAGCAATTGTAACGGCACACATACAGTCAAAGAACAATGTTCTACTTGTCAAGGCAAAGGTTATACAGGCACTTGTTCAAATTGCAAAGGGCAAGGGTACAAGTATCAATGGTGGTGGCTTTTGGGCGGTTACGTAGGATGCGACGTATGTGGCGGTTCAGGAAGTAGAAATTTACTAGATTTCAACTATAACCAAGTCACTCGAGGAACGGGCAAAGCGACCTGCTCCATTTGTGATGGTTCTGGTGAAGTTGATGCAGCATGCACTCACTGCACCGATGGCCATCAATATCTTTGCGGCATATGCGGAGGCAAAGGAAAGGGCGACTGGTGTCCGACCTGCGACGGAACTGGAACTGTCAAAAACCCTTCATGGGAAAAATTGACGAAAAAACAAGACACAAAAAATGCCAGCGCTATCAGAACCAAACCGACGACAGTAAACAGCAGTCTTTTCGATGGCAAAAGCACAAAGGATGGTCTAATCTATTTTTACCTTGAGATTACAACAGGAAAAAACAATTATGCTACTACAGGAGTGAAACAAAGTTCTATTAGCAGCATGATGAAAATGATAGATTGCGGACATCCAACCAACATCGATCCTAGTTATGAAGTTAAGATGATTGGTTGTGAAGAAGCAAATGGAAGGAACACAGACAACGACTATAATGATTTTGTATTCCTTTTAGTTGGGCATCCGCGCATTCCTTCAAAAATAAATATATCAGCAGGAGGCACCTACAACAAGATAGTCGATAAGCGATATATGATAGAAGATATGGGTTCGGCTGTTGACTGGGATTTTAATGATATCGTAGTTGACGTTATCAGAACCACAACAATGAAACTCAATTCTTCCGCCAGTTCACTTAGTCAAACAGCCGAAAATACAAATGCTATTATTCAGTGGCTAGGAGGAACTGCACCTATCGAAGTACTGATTAACGGCAAGACAGTAGGCTGCAAAATAAACGATCCTGCAAATCAAGAACAAACATTAAAACAA
This sequence comes from Bacteroidales bacterium, assembly GCA_045642245.1. Lineage (GTDB taxonomy): Bacteria > Bacteroidota > Bacteroidia > Bacteroidales > UBA3663 > Liminaster. The sequence goes on along the minus strand of JAZUIL010000052.1, from coordinate 3,085 downwards.
ATCGAGAATCAAGATCCTCCTAAGAAGCCTACAGAATTTACCGGCGAAACAATAGGTTGGCCAGTCGGCAAATCTTATTCTGTCACAGGATGGAATCCTGACACAAATAATATTTCAGTTAAGGTTTGGAAAAAGGGATCAACGGATGCGACTACAGGTGTATGGGAAGTGAAATTCTCAAAAACCGGAGATGTTCCTTACATCATCGCTACCGATCTTAATGTAGATTGGGAACGAACCGACGGCAAAAACATTAGTGATGATCTTTGGAAAAACAAAGCTGATACTTCTACCGACTATTAATTTTATTCATAGCTCCCATTACCTCACCGTAATGGGAGTTTTCTTTTTAAAACCAGTTACTTCTCGTATCAAATGCCCCCACAAAATCATCTTTTTTGACAAGAAAAACATACTATGTTTATTTATTTCTAATCCCCAATACCCGTTCTACATAGCTGTAGCCACGATTTCGAGGAAAATAACCGGAGAGAGTTCTTCCCAAAAATGAAATGAATTTGAAATCGCAATCGCGGAGTGGGAGGAAATCCATTTCTTGACCTTGAATTTCAACATCGCGTACGCGATGTCAGGATTATTGATCAACGAAACCACATTTGAGAACCAAGATGTGGCTTTGCAGAGCGTGGCATCCACATTTGAGTACGCGATTGTGGATGCCACGGTCAATGAAGGTATCATAGGAATTCGTGTGGACTTATTTTAGATCAAGGAAGGTACTTCAGAGAATCGGGAAGTACCTTTATTGATCAAGGAAGGTACGTCAGGAAATCGTGACGGTAAATCTGCATTTCACAACATGCACACAAAAAAACAAGTATCACGTCCCTCTCTGAGGCGATGTGATACTTGATGCATGATATTTTTATTTAAGAGAATAGTAAGCTGTGTGTATTAGCGGCGGCTGATATTGTATATTGTATACTAAGTATATTGTGTTGTGTTTGTCTGATTAAGAAAGAACGAAATTCTTTTTCGTTTTTGCTGATGCAAAGATAAGCAAAAGTTCTAACATATACAATAAAAGTTTTTAAAAATAGCAAGAAAAAGTGCTTTTTTTGTTGTTTTTTTAGGGCAAATATGTTCTACAACATAAAAATAAGCCCCTTAAATCGCAAAATTGTCTCAGAAGGATGAAAAATGATAGTTATGGCGGTTTATACAATAACCCCTATCACATTTGCTATTTTTTCATACTTTTTCCTGCCATTATCAGAATATCCAGGCGCCGTTTCTTATTGTCGATAGTACAATTTGCTTAATGTATATAGTGCAATAATACTATCCATGCAATAGATTACACAATTGCGCCTCGCCTGCTGACGCGTATTTTGGGTGTATTTAGAGCGGATTTTGAGCGTTTCTGACTTGCGAAACGCATTCGGACAGCCTCTGCAGCTCGCAACATCTTTATATAATTGGACTCAGCAAGAATCTGCAACCTATTGATTTTCACCACAGATTATATCTACAGGCATTTATATTTGCACTACAGAGTATTGATTGGCACTAAAAAACTTCGTACCTTTGCAGCGCAAAAAATAAATAGGCTTTTATGTAATTAGTGTGTTTATTATAGGTATCTAGGGGGGCGGACTTGTGAAAGTTCGCTCCTTTTTCTTTTCCTGAGGTGATTTTTGGCGTTTATTCTTCGCTATAATAAAAATTATCACTATCTTTGCCACAGGATTAACCGTCTGCCATCGAACGAATCTGGCAGGAAAACCACGGATATGGAATGACACTCAACAAAGAAATACTCAGAATAGCACTGCCAAGCATCGTGACCAACATCACCGTGCCGCTACTAGGAATCGTGGACGTAGCCATCACGGGACACATCGACAACTCGACGGTGGCCATCGGCGCCATCGCGGTAGGTGGATTGGTGTTTAATATGGTGTACTGGCTCTTCAACTTCCTCAGGATGGGATCGAGCGGCCTGACGGCTCAGGCGTACGGACGAGGCGACGGAGAGGGTCAGCGACGCGTGTTGAGCATGGGCATGAAGGTGGCCGTGGCTTGCGGCGTGGCCATCATCTGTCTGCAAAGGCCGATGGAATGGTTCGCACACTGGATCATCGCGCCATCAGACGAGGTGTGGTCACTGGCCGTGCAATACTTCCGTATCAGAGTATGGGCGGCGCCTGCGGTACTGATGCTCTTTGCGCTGAACGGATGGTTTGTGGGGATGCAGAACAGCCGCTATCCGCTCTACATCGCCGTAGGTCAGAACCTCATCAATATCGCGGTCAGCTACGCGCTCGTATTCCATTATGATATGGGCGTGGAAGGCGTGGCCATCGGCACGGTGGTGGCGCAATATCTGGGATTGCTGGCGGCAATTGAGTTATCAACATACTTATCAACAAGAATCGTTGATAACTCTGAATCGGGGAGTTATGAACAAGGAAATGTTGATAAGTCGAGGGAAAACTCCACAAGTTATCAACAATTCTTCACAGTTAATAGGGATATATTCTTCAGGATGATCTGTTTGATAGCCGTCACAACAGCCTTCACGAGCTATGGTTCGCACCTCGGAGACACGTTACTGGCGGTGAATACGCTGTTGCTACAATTGTTCACACTTTTCTCCTATTTCAGCGACGGATTTGCGCTTGCAGGCGAAGCGATTGTGGGAAAATACCATGGAGCGTCACAACATAAAAACATTGACAAGGTGATAAAAAGGCTTTTCGTATGGGGATGCGGCGTAATGGTGCTTTTCTCATCGATCTATGCTTTAGGAGGACTTCCTTTCCTCCGCTTATTATCCGATGAAGAGAGCGTGATTCAGGCCTCAGCTCCTTACCTCCCTTGGGCCATGTTGATACCGATCTGTGGCATTGCAGCATTTATGTGGGACGGCATTTTCATCGGCCTTACAGCTACGCGTCAGATGTTCTTTTCGCTGCTCATAGGCGCCTTGGTTTTCTTCGGATTATATGAGGGAATTTCGGCCATAATCATCGCACAAAATGATACAGGAAACGCACCTAGTGAGACGCTGAATCATGTTTTGTGGGGAGCGTTCCTGGCGTATCTGGTGACGCGAGGAGTG
>JAZUIL010000051.1:0-4793 GCA_045642245.1 Bacteroidales bacterium | reverse complement strand
GGTCTCTTTGAGCACCTGTTGATTCTCACAGCGTTCCATAAGAATCGTTTCTGCTCCAAACATCTCAGGAACTTCTGTCAAGATCGTTGAACCTCCTTGTTTTTCACAGAGAAAATCGGAGAATGCACCAAGCAACGGATTAGCAGTAATACCAGAAAAACCATCAGATCCTCCGCATTTCAATCCGATGTGAAGCTTCGACATCGGTACTGTCTGACGCTTGTCCTGCTGTGCTTTCTTGATCAACTCTTTGAGGAGTGAGACTCCATAAGGGACTTCATCGCCTTCCACCTCTTGACAGACCATGAACTTCACGCGATCCTTGTTATAATCTCCGCAGAACTCTTCGAAGACGCGTGGCTGATTGTTTTCGCAGCCTAATCCAACGACTAGGATGGCTCCAGCATTCGGGTGATGCACCATGTCGCGGAGGATCTTCTTGGTATTCTCATGGTCTTCGCTTAACTGCGAGCAACCATAGTTGTGAGGGAAGTGGAAGATGCCATCAATACCAGGGATAATCTCTGAACCCTTGTTCCCCTGTTCTTTACAAAGCTCGCGTTTTGTCTGTTCAACAATCTGCTTGATGATGCCATTGACACAGCCAACGGTTGGAATGACCCATACTTCGTTGCGAATGCCTACTTGACCGTCCGGACGGACATATCCTTGCCAAGTCATCTGCTCACCTCTAGGTTCCGCCTTTTTCAGTCCTTTCAGTTGGATATCAGCGTAATCAAGCGTTCCTACAAGGTTGGTCTGTATGTCTTCATGATCCATATAGCAGCCTTTCTTGACCGCGTGACGTGTATGACCTATCGGGAACCCGTATTTGATCACATTTTCACCTTCTGCGAAATCCTTCAAAGCGCATTTGTGGCCGGCAGGAATGTCAGTCACAAGCCCTATCTTGTCGCCATCCACCTCAAGGACTGTTCCTGCAGTCAGGGGTTGAATGGCAACAATCACATTGTCGGCAGGATTAATTTTCAGAAACTCTTTCATAAGATGCTCTTTACAGTCTCCTTCATGCCCTTTTCCTGAATACTATTCAAGAACACAGTAACCATGTCCGTGAGACCTGGTATCTCATTGAGATTCTGTTTGCTTTCCTTCCAGATCACATCGGTAGCTGCTAATACACCTTCAGCTACCTGACGAGTATCTCCGGTCGCCCAGAGTTGTGTGAGTCGATCCATGATTTCCTGTGCATCATTTGGCTGGATTGGAGTTCCATCTGCACGTGTTCCACCTTTATAATAGGTAATGATGGCGGCCAAGCCGAGGACAAGTCCCTTAGGAAGTTCTCCCTTTCGCTCAAAATAAATTTTTAATCCAGGGAGATCGCGTGTCTCAAATTTAGGGAACGAATTGAGCATGATGCTGGTAACGGCATGATCGACATAAGGATTGTCGAAGCGTTCCAACACGTCAGTGCCGAACTTTTGCAGTTCTTCCATGGGCAGATTGAGCGTCTGCATGAGCTCATCGAACTGCACTTTTTTAATATATCTGCCTACAATCGGGTCGTGCAATGCATCTCGTACGATGTTGATGCCAGAGAGATAAGCCACAGGAGAGAGCACCGTGTGAGGACCGTTGAGTAAGGTAACTTTTCGCTCATGATAAGGCGCCTCTGATTCTGCTATCAAGACATTCAACCCAGCTTTCTCTGCAGGGAACTCCTTACGAAGCTGCGCGATAGACATATTTTCAGGCTTTTCGATGACCCAGAGGTGGAAGATCTCTGATTGTACCATCAAATTGTCTGCATAACCAGCACGTTTTTGCAGTTTGGCGATGTCTTTGTGTGGGAATCCTGGAACGATGCGGTCAACAAGTGTGGCACAAACGTAGCAATACTTTGTGAACCAGTTCTTGAACTTCTCATAATCCTTGCCAAGATCCTCCTTCCAGAGCTCGATGTACTGATAGATGCACTCCTTCAGATGATGGCCATTGAGGAAAATCAACTCACATGGCATGATGATAAGTCCCTTTTTTGCATCACCCTTGAACGCTTTGAAACGGCGATAAAGCAACTGGGTCAATTTGCCAGGGTAAGAAGCCGCAGGAGCATCTGAGAATTTGCAGTTCGGGTCGAATGATATACCCGCCTCCGTTGTGTTTGAAATGACAAAGCGGATGTCAGGTTGCTCGGCCAGAGCCATGAAAGCATCGGTCTGTGTGTAGGCGTTGATGGCTCGGCTGATGACGTCGATACGGCGGAGTTGATCGACGGCCTTACCATCCTGACGACCCTGAAGATTGACATGATACAGACCGTCCTGTGCATTGAGTTTTTCGGCAGATCCTCGTGGTGTAGGAGGGATGACGACTACGGATGCATTGAAGTCTGTCGTCTGGTTCATATGCCAGATAATCCAGTCGACAAATGCACGGAGAAAGTTACCTTCGCCGAACTGGATGATCTTCTCAGGAGCTACGCTTTTTGGCGCAGAAAGCTTGTTTAATGCTTTCATTGGGCTATTAATTATATAATGTGGTTCGTAAAAAGTATGAGATTTGCATTTTTAACTCTGCAAATATAACATTTTCTTTTTCCGTGTACAAAAAACACGATATTTTTTTGCGAATAAACAAAAAAAAACGTATCTTCGCCCCGTGGAAATATCAAAATGTGCAAATGTTTTGTTAAATTCCGCAAAGGTTTCAGGATAAACACCTATTTATAGCACCAAATATACTTTCTTCCGAAAATGAAAAATTTTATGGATGAGAACTTCCTGTTGCAGACAGAAACTGCACAGAAGTTATATCATGAGCATGCTGCCAAGATGCCCATCATCGATTATCATTGTCACCTCGTTCCACAGATGGTGGCAGAGAATAAGCGTTTCGAGTCAATCACTCAGATCTGGCTTCAGGGCGATCATTACAAGTGGCGTGCTTTAAGAAGCAACGGAATCAACGAGCGTTTTATTACTGGCAAAGACACTTCCGACTGGGAGAAGTTTGAGAAATGGGCAGAGACCGTTCCTTATACTTTCCGCAATCCTCTTTATCACTGGACTCACCTTGAATTGAAGACAGCTTTCGGTATTGATAAGCTGCTGAGCCCTGTTACTGCACGCGAGATCTTTGATCAGTGTAATGATATGATTGCTAACGACCCGAAGTTCTGTCCTCGTGGTTTGATGGAGCATTATAAGGTAAAGGTCGTCTGTACTACTGATGATCCTGCCGATTCTCTGGAGTATCATAAGGCTGTGGCTGCTGATCCTACCGCTACAACCCGTATGTTGCCAACTTGGCGTCCAGATGCTGCCATGAATATCGAGTTCGCCACATGGAAGGCTTATATCGAGCGTCTTTCATCGGTAGCTGGTATTGAAATCAAGAATTTCGCTACACTCAACGAGGCTTTGCAGAAGCGTCACGATTACTTCAATGAGGTAGGCTGCCGCTTGTCTGATCATGGCTTCGATATGTTCTATGATGATCCTTATACTGACGCTGAGATCGACCAGATCATGCAGAAAGCGCTGTGTGGTCAGACTCCTACCGTGGAGGAGCAGCATAAGTTCAAGCATGCTTTCCTCAAGGCTCAGGGAGAGATGGATTATGAGGCTGGTTGGACACAGCAGTACCACTTTGGTGTCATCCGCAATAATAACTCTAAGATGTTCGGTAGAGTAGGTGCAGATACCGGTTTCGATTCGATCGGTGAATTCCCAACCGCTTTGTCGCTCGCTCATTTCCTCGACGAACTCGATGCTGAGGATAAGCTGACCAAGACCATTCTCTATAACCTCAATCCTTCGGCTAACGAAATGATTGCCACCATGCTTGGCAACTTCCAGGATGGTGTCACTGCTGGTAAGATTCAGTTCGGTTCAGGCTGGTGGTTCCTTGATCAGAAGGATGGTATGGAGAAGCAGATGAATGCACTCTCTGTCCTCGGTCTCCTTTCTCGTTTCGTAGGTATGCTGACCGACTCGCGCTCGTTCCTTTCTTATCCACGTCACGAATACTTCCGCCGTACACTCTGTAATCTCGTTGGCAATGACATTGAGAACGGCATGATTCCATACACAGGTTATGAGGAGGAGCGTGTCAACCAGATGATTGAGGATATCAGCTATAACAATGCGAATAATTTCTTTAATTTCTAAATAACAGGTTGCAAACTATAATCACATCTTTTTATTATGGCTAAAATTATCACTTTGGGCGAGATTATGCTTCGTTTGAGCCCTAACGGTCAGGATCGTTTTATTCAGACCGAGATGTTCCGCATCATCCCTGGTGGTGGTGAGGCTAACGTAGCTGTTTCTTGTGCCAATTATGGTCACGATGCTTATTTCGTCTCAAAGCTTCCAAAGCATGAGATCGGTCAGATAGCTGTCAATGCACTCCGCCGCTATGGCGTCAATACTCAATATATTGCTCGTGGTGGCGATCGAGTAGGTCTTTATTATTGTGAGACAGGTGCTTCTATGCGTCCTTCGAAGGTTATTTATGATCGTGCAAACTCGGCTATCGCTGAGGCAAATCCTGAGGATTTCGACTTCGATGCAATCATGGAAGGTGCTGACTGGTTCCACTGGTCAGGTATCACCCCAGCTATCTCTGATAAGGCTGCTGAGCTCACCAAGCTTGCTTGTGAGGCTGCTAAGCGCCACGGTGTTACCGTTTCTGTCGACCTCAACTTCCGCAAGAAGCACTGGACCTCAGAGAAGGCTATCTCTATCATGCGTCCTCTCATGCAGTATGTTGACGTATGTATCGGTAATGAGGAGGATGCAGAGCTCTGTCTCGGCTTCAAGCCA
>JAZUIL010000050.1:0-27854 GCA_045642245.1 Bacteroidales bacterium | reverse complement strand
TGGATACCCTGACCTACAGGAATGGTCATTGAAAGAGCGTCCTTAACGCCTTCCTTAGAGCGAACGCAAACGCTGTGGCCCATTGAACGACCAGGACCGAAGTTGGTGTAAGAGATACCCTTTGGAGCAAGACTCTCCATGAGCGTGCGAACGATAGAGTCGCTACCTGGATCCCAACCTGCAGAGATGATGCTAACAGCATTGTTTGCCTTTGCTACCTCATCGAGAGTACGACGGAGATCAACAATCTGGGTGTGGATATCGAAAGAATCAACGGTGTTGATGCCAAGAGCAAGACACTGCTTAGCATACTCCTCTACCTTACGAGTAGGAGTAGCGAGAATAGCTACATCGACGTCCTTAAGCTCGGTAATATCCTTTACAACAGGATAGTTAGCTAACTCAGCCGGCTTGTTCTCTGCGCCATTGCGACGAACAACGCCTACACACTCGACGTCCTGAGATGCCTCGATAGCCTCGAGTGCATACTGACCAATGTTGCCATAACCTACGATGGCTGCACGAATCTTTTTCATTGTCTATTTGTTTTTATAATGATTTCTTTTCGGAGCACAAAGATACAGCAAAAAGATAAAAGTTGTATCAATTTGTACGATAAATTTGGTTTTTTTATCAAATTTCTAACAAAAAGAGAAGAAACACTAACAAAAAACAACAATAATTAAGCGCAAAATGCAAATTATATACGAAGATAATCACCTTCTGGCTGTCAGCAAGACTTGTCACGAAATCGTACAAGGTGATAAAACCGGTGACGAGCCATTGCCAGAGACTTTGAAGCGTTTTATCAAAGACCGAGACAATAAACCTGGCAACGTCTTCCTGGGTGTCACTCATCGACTGGATCGACCAACAACGGGAGTGGTAATCTTTGCCAAAACAAGCAAGGCGCTGGAAAGAATGAACCGTATGTTTGCAACTGGCGAAGTGCATAAGACGTACTACTGCATTGTGGAGAAGGTGTCCTCACTCCTCACTGAAGCTGATCTCACTCACTGGCTTGTCCGCAACGAGAAGCAGAATCGTAGTTACGCTTATGATCAGCAACCTGTCGGTAAAGATGGTCAACCACTCAAAGAAGCCAAAGAGGCTCGTCTGCACTATCGTGTAATCGCAACTACTGATCGTTACGCGCTACTCGAAGTAAAGCTCTATACAGGTCGACATCACCAGATTCGTTGCCAGCTCTCACACATTGGATTGGTTATTAAAGGCGATTTGAAATATGGAGCAAAACGTTCTAATCCGGATGGCGGTATCTCGTTGCATTCGCGTAAAGCTGAGTTTATCCATCCGGTAAGCAAAGAGAATATCGTCATTGTGGCACCAACACCGGATGACAATCTCTGGAATGCTCTGATGGCTGACGCGGCTATTGGAGAAGAATCAACGACCCTCGGCTAAAGCCTCGTCTTCTCGCCAAGAGCATAAAAATGCTCTTTCTATGGCTGCGAGGACCTCACTCCTAACAAAAAAAATATGATCACTCACTTTCTGACTAGCAGTCCTTGCATCGGCTACGATGGCGATCTCAATCCGGCCAACAACCTGATTGAAGAGCTTCGTATGCAGTTGCCACACCCATTAAAATGTCTCCTAATCTCTTCGGCTCCTGATGACAGAGAGATGACCGACCGTATGGCTTGGGGTATGCGAGAGGCTTTTGAACATGTAGACATGCCATTTGCTCATTACGAAGTTCTGGATCGTCGTACCTATCGTTCTGCTGCACGTATGGTAAGAGATGCCAACTTCATCATTCTTTGTGGTGGTCATGTTCCTACGGAGAATAAATTCTTTGAGGAAATCGGACTTCGTGCAAAACTGAAGAAATGGGATGGTGTCATACTCAGTATCAGTGCCGGTTCGATGAACTCTGCAGGTATCGTATATGCTTCTCCTGAAGAAAAAGGAGAATCCATTGACCCTAAATACAAAGTCCTTCTCAAAGGTCTCGATCTCACAGACATCAACATCCTACCACATTTCGAGATGTTACGTGACTACGAACTCGATGGCAAGTCGTTGATCAACGATATCGTCCGTATACACAGCTATATGCTCCCAATCTATTGTCTTAATGATGGTGCATATTTCCTCATCCGTAACGGCAAGACAGAACTTCGAGGTGAAGCGTATTGCATGCATCTCGGCAAATTACGTCAAATCTGTAAGGACGGTGAGAGAAAACTGTTTGGCAGGAATGGCGTATTGAAGACCCTTAAATAAAGGATAAAAGGGATCTGAATTCCCTAACTCAAAAGATACTCATTTATATAATATAAGAAACTATGAATTTTGTTTACATTTCTCCGAACTTTCCAGATGCTGCCTGGAAGTTCTGTGCCGCTTTGAAGAACAACGGTGTACGCGTATTAGGTATTGGTGATCAGTCGTACGAGACACTTACTCCTCAGTTGAAGGACGCGTTGACAGAGTATTTTAAGGTATCGAACCTCGAGAACTACAGCGAGGTGTATCGTGGCGTGGCATACTTTGCGTGGAAGTATGATCGCATTGACTGGATCGAATCCAACAACGAATACTGGTTGGAGCTCGACGCTCGTCTTCGCACCGACTTCAACGTTTGCTCTGGTATCAAGAGTGATGCCATCGGTGCTATCAAGGAGAAATCTGAGATGAAGAAGCACTATGCAGAAGGTGGTATCCGTACAGCTCGTCAGATCAAAGCTTCAGAAGGCTTCGATGCAGTAAAACGTTTTGCGGAAGATGCTGGCTATCCTCTTTTTGCTAAGCCGGATGTAGGTGTAGGTGCTAATGGTGCACGTAAGATCGTTGATGAAGCAGATCTCGGCCGTTTCTATCAGGAAACACCACAGGCAAACTGTTATGTCATTGAGGAATATGTCACAGGAAATATCTGCGACTATGATGCTATCATCGACTCACATGGCAATCCTGTCTTCGAGAGCTGGAGCGTCTGTCCTCCTTCTATCTCAGACATTGTCAACTATAACCTTGACTCTACCTATTATGTAGAGAAAGACATGAACGAGAACCTCCGTTACTGGGGACGTCAGTGTATCAAGGCTTTCAATGTCCGCTCTCGCTTCGTACACCTTGAGTTCTTCCGTCTTGACACTGCTCACCGTGGTCTTGGCAATGTAGGCGACTTCGTAGCACTTGAGGTGAATATGCGACCAGGTGGTGGTTTCACTCCGGACATGCTCAATTATGCACACAGCGTAGATGTATATAAGATTTGGGCCGATATGGTAGCTTATGACCAGCGTACTACTCCAGATCCACATGATGATTTCTTCTGTGTCTTTGCAGGTCGTCGCGATGGCGTAGAGTATCATCTCAATCACCAGCAGATGATGGAGAAATATGCTTATGCACTGAAGCAGTGGGATCGTCTGCCAGATGCGCTTTCTGGAGCAATGGGTAACCAGTCGTACATTGCACGTTTCCGTACTTGGGAAGAGAAGGAACAGTTCCTTGCAGATGTCTGCAATCGTAAATAACAAACACCTAACTCCTCATTCCTAATTCCTCACTGACATGAACGTACAGTATCATAAATGGTATAGTCGCTACCTCAATCGCGACATGGAATATAAGACCTTTGGTGACCGCGGACATGCATTGATTGCCTTTCCTTCACAAGACGGACGTTTCTTTGACTTTGCAGAGCGTGGTATGATCCACGAACTCTCTCCATGGATCGAAGCCGGCAAAGTTCGTGTCATCTGTGTAGATGGCATTGACTGGGAGACTTGGTCGAATATGGGAGGTGATGGCCGTTGGCGTATCGAGCAGCAGGAGAGATACTTCAATTATATCGTCGAAGAGCTCCTTCCAAACATCCGTTATTACGATGGAGAGACTTTCATGACGACAGGATGTTCGCTCGGTGCATTGCATGCAGCTATCTTCTTCTTCCGTCGTCCGGATATCTTTGACACGATCATCGCTATGTCTGGTTTGTATCATTCGAACTACAGTTTCCCATACTACCACGACGATCTCACTTATGCCAACTCTCCACAGGACTTCCTGGCACAGATGGATGGCAATCATCCTTGGATGCATCTGTATCGTCAACGTCGTATCTGCATCTGTATCGGACAAGGCCGTTGGGAGGAAGATACCCTCTGGTCGACACGACAGCTCGACACCATCCTTGCACAGAAAGGTGTTCCTGCCTGGTTCGACTACTGGGGATATGACAGTGATCATGACTGGCCATGGTGGCGCAAGCAACTACCTCACTTTATGAGTGTCCTTGAGCCTCTCGGATAATAAACAGCTTCTCCGTTCTTGCTTTCTCAAATGATAAAGACAAGAACGGAGAAGTCTTTTTATTTCCTAATCAGCAACATGCTTAAAGTCTTGATGACGTACTTACCAATCCAGACCTTAAACCAGTTAGTTGAAATCTTTAGGTCATGCAAGGCGCGAAGATCTTCTTCTGTCCCGATACGGATACTAGAAAAACCTCGGGTACTGATACCTCCTATGCGCATGGAGACAAATGTCTGATGTACATAACGTGTACGTATCTGATGCACACCGACAAAACGAGCGACCAATTCAAAATCCCCAGAAATACGATAGGAAGAATCATAATATCCGAACTTGTCGAACAAAGATCGACGAGCATAAAAAGAAGCATGATGCGGCATGAAACCATAGCTCAATAAAGAGGGACGGAACCAGCGGCTAGAATAGAATCGAACACACTTCTCTGGTTGCGAAGCCTTGACATATCGCACATCGCCATAAACAGCATCGACCTCCTCATCAAAAGCCTCAACCATATGACGAATGACGTCAGGCGAAGCCATCATATCATCGGAATTAAGAATTCCTACTACATCACCTGTCGCTAGGCGAATACCTTTATTCATAGCATCATAAATACCATGATCAGGTTCACTTATCCAATGTAACCGATTCTCAAAAGTAGGTTCAAAGCTTTGGATAATCGACTGTGTGCCATCTGTTGATCCTCCATCCACAACGATATATTCAATATCCGGCCACGACTGACTGAGCACCGAGGCCATTGCATCGGCAATAGTCGCAGCGCTATTGTAACAGACGGTGACAATTGATACTTTCATTATGGAAGAGTTTTTGTTGGAAGAGGAATCAATTATGGTTGAAGAATACGTGCCAACTGAAGTTTAACCTGATCAGGATGAAGAGACACCTTTGCTTTGGCCATATTATGTCTGTAAATTTCCATCTTTTGCACAAAGTCCGGACGAGTTGTATCTATCTCAGAAAGAAAAGCTACAAGTGATTCCTTATCGTCAAAAAGGAATCCCATGTCGCCAAAGCGAGAGAATAAACTATCAAAGTACTGATTATGAAGTGCGATGATAGGAATCCCGTTCCATATAGCCTCAAGAAACGCTCCACTAGCTGTAAGTTTATATGAATCGGAAGCATAGGGGAAGAGTAGCAGATCCATACAACAGAGATAAGCATTGTAGGTATCATAGGCCATCATCGTTTCACCCTGATTCAGATTCACAAAATGATCAGAACACAACGTCTCAGAGACAAGACTAATGCCATAAAAAGACATTCCCACATCAGTAGTAGACGCCAGGATTTGCTTAAAGAAACCCAGTCCATGGTCAGGATTGAGGATACTTGGCAAGCCAATCTTGATACTGTCCTGTCGACCTACTGCAGGAACGGAAAGCGATCCTTTCAATGGATTATCCGGACGGATATAAGCATGATCGATGCTCTGGATACAAGCAGCATTCTGAGGTGCAGTAAAACGAAGGAAATACTGCTTCATAGCATCGGATAACAGAATGAAACAGAATCTCTCTGGAATACGAGTGTGGCGGAAAATCCAGCCAAAATACCAGGCGCTGACTTTCTTTGAGAATCGCTTTGCCTCAGCCGGATTGATCACTTCCATCTCGCTATGGCAAAGGCTGAAGATACGATTCTTCTTACCGAACGAAAACCACGAAAGAAGCGTAACGGCAAGGAAGAGATTATTATTGAAGAAGACATCGATACCCGAAGGTTGCTTCATATAATAATAATACTTCAGCCACGAATACTTCAGACGCTCCCCAAATTTATTTGCAGAGATTTTCTTTACTTCCGCTTCCGAAAAAGTCTTTTCCTGAAAAGTAATATTGCTAGTATTGAACGACAAAGATGCAAGCATCTGGCGCATCGTACTACAAGCAGAATCTGCTGCAATGTATGTAACCTGATCATACAACGAAGCGATCATCATCAGGTAAGCGGTATTGATCACCTCATGATAATTGCCTCGAGAATAGACATCTATGATTGTAGCTTGCTTCATTGTCCTCTTTTTCAGATCCATCGCACCGGATGCTTCTGCCACCATTTTACCAATGATGGCCTACAGGTAGCCAGATTGAAAAGCATGTATTTCAGCTCCGCTCTAAACGGAAGCGGATAGAGTTTATGTGCCGACAGTTGACTGAGCACCCAAGTAGAGAACTCCCAGTCATGACGTTCGCGGATAAGCAGGCGTAAAACATCGACTGACATCCAAGAAAGCTTATAACTCATGTACTCAGTCAATTCCTGATCAGACAGATCCGAAGGCTTCCAGCTCTTCAACCGAGAAATGACAGTCAGCATATCTCTCATCAGTCGCTCCTTACGTGAACGCGTATCAGTATGGATACTACTACCCTCTCGTACATAATAAATATAGGTGTAGCCTTGTTTGAAGACAAAAGCGCCTCCCATACAGAACGCTTTGACGATAAACTCTTCGTCCTGATGGTAGATTCCTGGGGTAAAACGCAAGTCGCTATGTTTCTGCAAGAACTGTGTTCGGAACAGATAGCCATATACAAGGCCAAGTACATTATGATGAGCCAGATAGTCTCTCGTCCGCTCAAAGTCCACATCATAAGGAAAGATCTGATGACAGTATCGGTGTCTTGTTCCGTCAGTTTCCTCTTTCAGCGTCTCCACCCCAATCATATCATACTTTCCTGATTGCATCGTCTCAAAAGGCAATGGACATGGTGTGGTCAATGCATCATCACTATCCACAAAGAGAATATACTCACCTTTTGCTTCCTCAATTCCTCGATTACGAGCCACGCTCTGTCCTTGGTTCGGCTGATGCAAGACACGTAAGTTGCTGTGACATGCAGTATTATAGGCCAGTATCTGCGGAGTACTGTCTGTACTTCCATCATCAATCACCAGCACCTCCATCTCCTCTTCGGTCAAAGGAAGTGCAAAAACGCTGTCGAGACACGCTTGTACGTATCGTTCAACGTTATAAGCTGGAATGATGACAGATAATTGCATAATATAATTCATAAATCATAATTCATAAATTGCTTCACGCGATCGAGATACTAGTTTCGCGTAGCAGAAACTATGAATTATGAATTCTCAATTATGAATTGCTTAATAGTTCTTATTATCGATATACGTCTCCAGGAGTCGGGTGATGCCATGTGAGTTGTGTGGCTCAACATAAATATCTGCCACTGCTGCCGGAACGAGGCAAGAGTTTCCTTCAGTCAAAGTCACCGACACACCTTCTGCTGTGACCGTACAGGTACCCTCGAGACACATATATATAATAAATGAATCGTATTTGTAAAGCTTACGATGGAAAGCGCGATTGATCTCAAGTAACTTGACGATGAAGAACTCATTCACCATCAGAGGCACCGGATAGTTCAGTTCCCGCTCATAGTCAGTTCGATAGACATCGATGTCGGCCATCTGACCAGCTAACAGGGGCTGAGGAGCTACTGCTGCCAGCGTTCCTTTGCCAAGAGTAGCCTTCTCGCTTGGCACATTATAGTCGATGGCATCGAGCGCCTGCTGTGTATGCAACTGACGAGGCTTACCATCCAATCCTGGACGATTATAGTCAAAGATTCGATAAGTGACGTCTGAACTCTGCTGTACCTCTGCCAGCAGGATACCACCACAAATAGCATGGATGCGACCTGCAGGAATGAAGAACACGTCTCCTGCTTTCACAGGGTGTTTAGCCAACACCTCACAGATCGAACCATCAGCCACACGATGCTCGTATTCGTAACGTGAAACCGGCTGATTGAAGCCTGAATAAAGACATGCTCCCGGATCGGCCTTCATCACATACCACATCTCTGTCTTTCCGAAACAGCCATGACGCTCACGTGCAAGAGCGTCATTAGGATGCACCTGAATAGAAAGATCCTTCTTCGCATCGATGAATTTGACGAGCAAAGGGAACTCTCCTTTGTATCGTTTGCAGACCTGTTTACCCAGTAGCTGTTCGCCATACTCCTGTGTAAGCGACATCAGGTCACGACCTTTGAGATTACCATTCTTGACCACAGATTTGCTCGATGGCACAGCAGAGACCTCCCATGACTCTCCTACCGGTTCATCGTCAGCCGGTAAAGACTTCATAGGTTTCAAACTATGGCCACCCCATACGGTGGTGTGGAAATTATCTTCGAAAAGAAGAGGATACAGCATAGAAAGGAATTATAAATTTACTTAGAATCTGAAACCATTGAGCAACGCCTTGACATCCATTCGCTTCTTGCCAGGCAACTGAAGTTCCTCGAGAGCCAGTACACCATCTGCACAAATCACATGGATATATGACTTCTGATCTGTCTCAATCTTACCGATCTTTTCGGCAGGCTGAGGTTCTCCTTCTTTGACTACAGAAGTGCGATAAACCTTCACAGGAGCCAACTTCTCACCTGCGGAAGTCGTGAGTTCTGTCCATGCAGCTGGATAAGGAGAGAGACCTCTTACGAGGTTATGTAATTGGCGTACAGGTCGCTCAAAATGCAATTCGCAAGTCTCCTTGAAAATCTTTGGAGCAGGACGTAATTCAGCCACATCCTTATATAAGGTCTCTTGATCGATAGTAGGAATTCTCTCTACCTCACCTTCTGCCTCAATCAGCAGATCCACCGTACGGCAAACCAAGCCTTTACCCATTTCCATCATGCGATCGTGCACACTTCCGACATTCTCTTCTGGAGCGATAGGAAGCTCTTCTTTGAGGATGATACGACCAGTATCTATCTCATGATCAAGGAAGAACGTAGTGCATCCCGTCTTTTCATCGCCGTTGATCACAGCCCAATTGAGAGGTGCAGCGCCACGATACTGTGGAAGCAGTGCAGCATGAAGGTTAAAAGTTCCCATCTTTGGCATATTCCAAACTACCTCCGGCAACATACGGAAAGCCACGACAATCTGCAAATCTGCCTTCCATTCTCGCAAAGCGTTCAAGAACTCCTCGTCCTTCAGTTTCTCCGGCTGAAGCAATGGCAAATCATGATCGAGTGCATACTGCTTCACAGGACTATACTGCACTTTATGTCCACGACCTGCCGGCTTATCTGGCATCGTGATCACACCAACTACATTATATCCACCAGTCACTAAAGCATCAAGGGTAGGTACGGCAAAATCAGGCGTACCCATATATACGATTCTGATATCTTTTTTCTGCATAGATTCTAAAGCTAGCTTTAACTATTAATAATTGATAGAAAAAGGTTCACTAATCATTTTCTGCACAAATATATATATTTTTTTTGATTTTACTATAAATCGGGAATTGATTAAATCCATTATAACTGTTTTTAGGAGTTATTTCAACGATTTGACACTTAAAAATTACTAATAAATACGCTATTTCTAATTTTTTTTATATCTTTGCAACGACAATTAAAGTTTTCGTGATTCCCGAATATATTTGACCATATATCAAAAACACAATAACTAATACTTTGTAAAAAACTATGGCACAAATCTATCATGTCAATGCCACCACAGGCAAAGATTATTATGCCGGAACGGAAGAAGCTCCGTTCAAGACCATTAACAAAGCTGCATCGATTGCAATGCCAGGCGATACAGTCATCGTGCACGAAGGTACTTACCGTGAATGGGTCGATCCATTGAATGCAGGTCTTTCAGAGCAGGCTCGTATTACCTACATGGCTGCTCCTGGCGAACATCCTATCATCAAAGGTTCAGAGCGTATCACCTCTTGGGAGAACGTAGAAGGCAATGTCTGGAAGGTCGTATTACCAAACAGCTTCTTCGGCACATTCAATCCTTACAAAGAGATTCTCGAAGGCGACTGGTTCATCTTCCCTGATAATACCGTTGAGCCACATGAAGTGGATGGTGTACTCATGGATTTCCCATTGCACCTCGGTGATGTCTATCTCAACGGAAAGTCTTTCTATGAGGCTGGCCGCTATGCAGATATCGTCAATCCTAAGATGCGACTGACCGGTGTCACTCCACCTTGGTCACACACTCCAGAGCCACTGCTCCATCCTGAGGATTCTGTCTATCAGTGGTACTGCGAGATTGACAATGACGCTGACACTACCACCATCTATGCGAACTTCCAGGGAGCAAATCCAAACGAGGAACTGACTGAGATCAACGTACGCCGCTCATGTTTCTTCCCACGCCGTACAGGTCGTAACTACATCACCGTCAGAGGTTTTGAGATGGCACAGGCAGCTTGTCCTTGGACACCACCTACAGCCGATCAGCCAGGTCTTCTCGGTGTAAACTGGAGCAAGTGCTGGATCATTGAGGATTGTGACATCCACGATGCAAAGTGCAGCGCTATCAGTATCGGTAAGGAGGAGTCAACCGGTCATAATATGTGTACCCGCACTCAGCGTAAGCCTGGTTACCAGTACCAGATGGAAGCCGTATTCCGTGCAGCTCGCATCGGCTGGAGCCGTGAAACCATCGGTTCGCACATCATCCGTCGTAACGTTCTGCATGACTGCGGACAGAACGGTATCGTAGGTCACATGGGATGTATCTTCAGTACCATCGAACAGAATCACATCTATAATATTGCTGTGAAGCATGAATATTTCGGCTACGAGATTGCCGGCATCAAGCTGCATGCTGCTATCGATGTGACTATCCGCAACAACAACATCCACAACAGTGCACTTGGTACCTGGCTCGACTGGCAGGCGCAGGGAGCTCATGTGCATAACAACCTGTATTACAACAATGATCGTGACCTGATGATCGAGGTAACACATGGTCCTTATCTGGTAGATAACAACATCTTCGGATCTCCATATAACTTCGATAATGTGGCTCAGGGTGGTGCATATGTACACAATCTCTGTGCAGGCATCATGCGCCGTATCGACTGTCGTGACCGCTCGACACCTTACCACTTCCCTCACTCTGCCGAATTGGCCGGCTGTACCATCGTCTATGGTGGTGATGACCGACTCTATAACAATATCTTCATCGGAGGAAGTACTGCAGAAGCAGACGATGCGAGCTGTGGTACAGCAGGTTACAACGGACATCCAAATGGTTGGGAGGCTTATCAGGAGCTGATCCGCAGCAAGGGCAATGGTGACCATGAGAAGTTCCAGGAGACCAATCAGGCAGTATATATCTCTGGCAACGCTTACCTCAACGATGCTCCTGCATATACAGAGGAAGCTGAGAATTTCGTGACTGCAAAGCCTTGTGGTTTCAAGATTGTAGAAGAAGCCGATGGTACCTACATGGAGATTTGCATCGAACCTGAAGTCCTTGATATCAAGACCTCTACCGTTTCGACTGACACGCTTGGCTCTACACGAATCACCGAAGGTCTTTTCGAAGACAAGAATGGCAATCCTTATGTGATTGACAAGGATTTCTTCGGTGCAGCACGTGGTGAAGCACCAACAGTAGGTCCTATTGAAGCTTTGAAGGCAGGTGCAAATAGAATCAAGGTTTGGTAAAGAACCTCTATTAACTTGAAATAGGTCCTCACGATTTCATAGAGTACCTTTATTAATCTGCGAAACCTCCTTACGAATTCGTTTGGAGGTTTCGTTGTTTGTGACATATCTTCTACGGTACAGCAGAAGAGATGTGATGATCGTGGCATCCTTATCACGGTACCATGGAAGATATGTGAAGATCATGGCATCCCTGTCACGGTACCATGGAAGATATGCGAAGACCGTGGCATCCCTGTCACGGTACCGTAGAAGAGATGCCACGACCTTAAATTTGCATTTTAAAAGAAAAAGTCGTATCTTTGCACCGCAAAAAAGACATACATTTATAAAATATGGTACACATTGGCGATACTTTGGTAAGTGAGGACGTAATGGGAGAAGCTTTCTGTTGCGACTTGAATGCTTGTAAAGGAGCTTGTTGCAATAGCGAAGGCGAGAGCGGCGCTCCGCTCGACGAAGACGAACTGGCGGTCATGGACGAGCTGGTGAAACTCGTGTGGGACGAACTCACTCCACGTGCACAACAGGTGATCAAAGAGCAAGGCCCTTACTTCAAAGACAAAGCTGGCGACTGGGTCACTTCTGTCGTCGATGGTCATGACTGTGTCTATTGTACTTATCCGGATGACGAGACACTCAAAAAAGCAGGATTACCGGGAGGCATGTGTCTCTGTGCCATCGAGAAGGCTTTCCGTGAAGGTCGTTTCACCACACATCCGGCTTATCGCAACGGCAAAGAACCTTTCATGAAGCCTGTTTCGTGCCATCTGTATCCTGTCAGATTGAAGAAAATCGGCGAATATACTGCGGTCAATTATGACGAACAGCCGGCCATGTGTGGTTGTGCAAAGAAACTCGGCAAGAAACTCAACGTACGCGTCTATCAGTGTCTGAAGGATGCATTGACCCGTAAATTCGGCGCTGCATGGTATGAAGAACTGGAGACATGTGCTAAAGAAATGAAGAAACTTGGAATGATATAAAGGCGAAATTCTTCTAAATTTCCACCTTTTTATATAATAAAAGCTCTGTTTTTAAGAAAAACGGAGCTTTTTTTTGTCATTTAAGAAAAAATCATTATCTTTGCCATGGAATTTTGTGTTTAAAACAATCGATTTCAGATGGCGGAATTACAAACTCTGACCACCGAGCTCAAGCAGCTCATCGGACAGTTGAAGTGCAGATGCACTGAAGCAGAAGACCGCGTGTCGGCCTTAAACCGCCAGATAAAAGAACTTCAATCGAGGATTGAGACGTTAGAAGTCGAGAAAACCGAGTTAGAGACAAAATACCAGAATCTCCAGACAGGCCTTGCTGCTACGGGCAGGCAACCCGAGCAAGTGGCGCTGCTGAGAGAGCAATACCTCGCCATGGTAAGCGAGATTGATGCATGCATCGCTAAATTACAAGGTTGAGCAACATACCCCAACCGTGTACGATCGAAGAATAGTACTTAGTAACTTAGTGAACGCAATATGGACAAGAAGATCAGAATCAATATACAGGTAGGCGAATCGCGTTATCCTTTGTGGGTCAATATGGACGATGAACCCATCATCCGAGAGGCTGCACGTATGGTCAACAGACGCCTGATTACCTATACTACCAAATACCGCGGTGCCGCCACTCTTACTCCAGAAAACTTTCTGGCTATGGCTGCCGTCGATTTGGCTGCCACACAACTCCGCCAACAGGGTCAGAGTGTCAATACTGAGACCATTGAGGCAGATCTGGCACAGATTAATAACGATCTTGAGCAGTTCCTGAATGGGAATGAGCTCTCTGAGACAGATAAGTGATCTTCACTGATTACCTTTCCTAATACCCCTAGCATCAATCTTATGGTTTCTCGCTTACCAGTCGCAGCAAATGCTGTGGCCAGGATAGTCATTGGTCAACAATACAATTACTAATATATATATTTTCACCCATTCACATGAATTCTACAATTATCATAGCAGTGATCGGAGGTATCATCGTAGGTGGTATCCTCGTATTTGCTGTAATGAACTTTTTCCTTGGAAAAACCTATAAGAAAACTGTAGCAGATGCTGAGAAGGCCGGTGAAGTAGCGAAGGAAAAGAAGCTGCTCGAGGCAAAAGAGAAAATCAGCAAAATGCAGAGCGAACTGGATCGTCAGGCCAATCAGCGCAATCAGAAGATCCAGCAGAACGAACAGCGTATCAAGCAGCAGCAACAGCAGTTGCAGCAGAAGCAGAGTGAGCTCGACCGTCGCATCAACGACAATGACAACACTCGCCAGAACCTGCAGAAGCAGCTCGAAGTCGTTGAGCAGAAGAAGCAGGAAGCTGATGCTACTATCGCAGAAGGCCGCCAGATGCTGGAGCAGATTGCCGGCATGAGTGCTGAGGAGGCAAAGAAGAGCCTTATCGAAGGCTTGAAGGACGAAGCTCGTACTGAAGCTGCCAGCTACATCAACGAGATTATGGATGATGCTCGCTTGACCGCTAACAAGGAGGCTAAGTCGATTATCATTAAGACCATCCAGCGTATGGCATCTGAGACCGCTGTCGAGAATGCTGTCACCGTCTTCCACATTGACTCAGACGAAGTTAAGGGTCGCATCATCGGCCGTGAAGGTCGTAACATCCGCGCTCTCGAAGCCGCTACAGGTGTTGAGGTCGTAGTAGACGACACTCCTGAAGCTATCGTACTTTCTTGCTTCGACCCAGTACGTCGTGAGATCGCACGTCTGGCTCTCCACCAGCTCGTACTTGATGGCCGTATCCATCCAGCACGTATCGAAGAGGTGGTTGCTAAAGTCCGCAAGCAGCTCGAAGAGGAGATCATCGAAACCGGTAAGCGTACCTGTATCGATATGGGTGTCCATGGCTTGCATCCTGAACTCATCCGTATGATCGGTAAGATGAAGTATCGTTCATCATATGGTCAGAACCTCCTTCAGCATGCTCGCGAAACCGCTAACCTCTGTGCAATTATGGCTGCAGAGCTCGGCCTCAACGTCAAGAAGGCTCGCCGTGCAGGTTTGCTCCACGATATTGGTAAGGTACCTGATGACGAACCAGAATTGCCACATGCATTGCTCGGCGCTAAGATCGCAGAGGAGTATAAGGAGAAACCAGATATCTGTAATGCTATCGCAGCTCACCACGAGGAGTGCGAGATGACCTCAATCATCGCTCCTATCGTACAGATCTGTGATGCTATTTCAGGTGCTCGTCCTGGTGCTCGTCGTGAGATCGTAGAGGCATATATCAAGCGTCTCAACGACCTTGAGAACCTCGCTCAGTCATATCCTGGTGTAGTGAAGACCTATGCTATCCAGGCAGGTCGTGAGCTCCGCGTCATCGTAGGTGCCGATAAGGTGACCGACGCTGAGTCAGAGAAGCTGTCAGCTGATATCGCTACAAAGATCCAGAAGGAGATGACCTATCCTGGCCAGGTGAAGATCACCGTTATCCGCGAGACACGTTCGGTAGCATACGCTAAGTAAGTTTATTGTTAAAAGATTAGAGTTTAGAGTAGTTTTAAAAAGTTTAGAGTTATTTTGTGCTAAGCAAAAACTTTATACTTTCCTTCTTTCATACTTCTCTAAACACTAAACTCTCCACTCTAAACTAAATTAAACAATGGCAAAAAAGCATACCATAGATATAGATAGCGTCGAACCTGTCATCTCTTTCCAGACGGCTCCAAGCGAAAAGGATTCGGACAACCCTCGCAGTTTGACCAACGGCTGCAGGCAGAATAAGCCTCAGATGGTGTATGACTACTTGGAGGATGCTCCAGAAACGCAGGAGGAGTGCAACTACGTAGAGGTACAGTTTAAGAATACGCGCAAAGGTTATTACCTCAATGACCAGAAACTCGACCTGCATAAAGGCGAGATCGTGGCCGTAGAGGGAAATCCTGGCCATGACATCGGCGAGATCACTCTCACCGGCTATCTGGTGCATCTGCAGATGAAGAAGATCAACTTCCACTTCGATTCACCTGATGCACAGAAGAAAGTCTTCCGTCTGGCTCGCGAAAACGACATGGAACGCTATCACGAAGCTAAGGCTCGTGAACATGAAACCATGCTCCAGAGCCGTCAGATCGCAGAAGATCTCGGCCTCGAGATGAAAATCGGTGACGTAGAATATCAAGGCGACGGACAGAAAGCTATTTTCTACTATATTGCCGATGGTCGTGTAGATTTCCGTCAGTTGATCAAGGTGCTGGCCGAAGTCTTCAAGGTTCGCATCGAGATGAAACAGATCGGTGCACGTCAGGAAGCGGGTCGCATTGGAGGTATCGGTCCTTGTGGTCGTGAACTGTGTTGCGCTAAATGGATGACTAAGTTCCAGAGTGTAGGTACAGCAGCTGCACGTTTCCAGGATCTTTCGCTCAATCCGCAGAAGCTGGCCGGTCAGTGTGCCAAGCTCAAGTGCTGTCTCAATTACGAGGTCGACTGCTACATGGAGGCCAACAAGGACATCCCTAGCAAGGACATCGTTCTCTATACTCTCGATTCGGAATATCATCTCTTCAAGACGGATATCATGGCACGCCTCTGCACCTATTCTACAGGTAAGGAAGGAGGCTTCAACCTCGTAACGATCTCTGCACAACGTGCATTCGAGGTCTATCACATGAACAAACGTGGCGAGAAACCAGAGAAACTTGCTGTCGAAGATGGAGATGTGGATACACGTCCTGAATTCACCGATGGCGTTGGCGACGAAGACGAGTCACGTTTCGATCGTCGCAAGAAGAACAGAAGCCGCAAAAAGCATAACAATGACAAGAGTAATCATTCTCATAGTCATCATCATCACAACGATAAGCCTCAGCGCGTGCCAGAGCAATAATGACCACGCTGTAGTTTACAATACTTCGGTCGATGTCCCGCTTTACCACTGGACATCGGCCGATACCCTATTCTACCCATTGTCTATTGCAGAAGAGCCGAATGCAAAACAGCCGATCAAGCTGAACACTGATTATCACGTCCGTCTCAATCTGCGACACAATCTGGATTTTCCCCTCACCGTTATCCCTGCCAACCTTTGTTTACAGCAGATGGATACCATACAGGGAAAGACTCGTATTTCGCGACGTGTCATGCTGACTCGCATTGAGCCTAAAGTACGTGACGACCGAGGTATGCCACTCGGTGACGGATGGGGTTCGCTATATGAGTATCAGGAACCGCTTGAGGATATTTCCATCCGCTTTGATCAAGCCGGCACCTACAGATTTATCATCGTTCCGGATTTCAGAGGTGCTGCAGAGGGGATCAATGGCATGTCTGCAATCGGAATTGAACTTTATGAATAAGGACTAACGTTTTATCATATGTTGCAACTTAAGGACACAAACTTCACAGACTTGATGCAGCGCCGTATCTGTAACGTGCTGCTTCTGGCAAATCCATATGACGCCTTCATGCTCGAAGACGATGGTCGTGTCGACGAAAAGATCTTTGCCGAGTATACCCGCTTAGGTCTTCGATTCCCGCCACGCTTCATCCAGGTGTACAGCCAGGAAGAAGCTGAGCGTCACATGAGTCAGATCGATATTGATCTGGTTATCGTGATGCCATCTCGTACGGCCGACGCTCAGGAAGAAGATGTCTTTGAGATTGCACGTAATATCAAACTTGCACATGAGAACATTCCGCTCGTTGTCCTAACTCCATTCAAGCATGGTCTTACCGAGCGAATGAAAGACGTTGATCTCTCAATTTTCGAAAACGTCTTCTGCTGGCTTGGTAATACCGATCTGTTGCTCACTATCATCAAGCTCCTTGAGGACAAGATGAACCTGGAACATGATTTCCAGGCTGGTGTACGTATGATTCTGCTCGTGGAGGATAACATCCGTTTCTACTCAAGTATCCTTCCGAATCTCTATAAGTTCGTATTGCAGCAGAGCCTTGAATTTGCAACAGAGGCTTTGAATGCATCGCTTGAGACCTTGCGTATGCGAGGACGTCCGAAGATTGTTCTGGCTCGTAGCTATCAGGAAGCATGGGAGCTCTATGATAAATATAAGGAGAACACTTTAGGTGTCATCTCCGACTGTCGTTACCCGATGGTTCCACCAAAAGGTGCAAATCCTACTGACGAGGAGAAAGAAGCCGATGCCGGCTTCCAGTTGCTTGATGCCATCCGTGCAGAGGATCCATACATGCCTCTGATCATGGAGTCAGCCGAATCAGAGAACCGCGAACGTGCAGACATGAGCGGATACCATTTCATCGACAAGAACTCGAAGAAGATGGACGTGGATCTAAAGGACATGGTACGCCGTTGCTTTGGTTTCGGTGATCTGATCTTCCACATTCCGGATCCAGCGTTCCCTGACCAGCCGGAGATGTGTTCTCAGTTGCATGTCCGCAACCTGAAGGAATTGCAGAACAATATTCTTAACGTTCCTTCTGCTTCACTGCTCTACCACATTCAGCGTAACAATGTAAGCCGTTGGTTAGGTAGTCGTGCGATGTTCCCTGTCTCTGACTTCCTCAAGCATATTACCTGGGATTCATTGCAGGATGTCGATGCTCATCGCCAGATTATCTTTGATGCGATCGTGGCATACCGTCGTATGAAGAATCAGGGTGTCGTAGCCGTCTTCCAGCGTGAGCGTTTCGACCAGTATTCTAATTTCGCACGTATCGGTGATGGCTCATTAGGAGGTAAAGGCCGTGGCCTTGCATTCATCGATCACTTCCTTGGCAAACATCCTGACTTGCAGGAATGTTTCACAGATAGCTTTGACGGCGCAAAATACAAGTTTAAGAACAGTGACGCCATAACAGACACCCCTCAACAAGCCAAGGTAATTATCCCGAAGACCGTCGTACTCTGTACCGATATCTTCGATGAGTTTATGGAGGAGAATCAGCTTTATCCGATTGCACTTTCTGATGCTTCGGATGAAGAAATCCTTCAAGTTTTCTTACGTGGTCGCCTTCCTCAGCGCCTCATCTCAGACCTTGAAGCCTTCATGGACGTCGTGCATGGACCTTTGGCTGCACGATCAAGTTCGTTGCTCGAAGACTCGCACTATCAGCCTTTTGCCGGAATCTATTCCACCTACATGGTGCCATACGTAAGCGATAAGTATCAGCGTATGGGTATGTTGTCCAATGCCGTTAAGGCTGTTTATGCATCGGTCTTCTACAAAGGATCGAAGGACTATATGACCGCTACTTCCAATGTCATTGACCAGGAAAAGATGGCAGTCATTCTGCAGGAGGTTGTAGGTCAGCAGCATGGCACACGTTTCTATCCTCACATCAGTGGTGTGGCTCGTAGCATCAACTACTACCCTATCGGTGATGAAGAAGCACATGAGGGTGTTGTTTCTCTCGCTTTCGGCTTAGGTAAGTATATCGTCGATGGTGGCACTTCGCTTCGTGTATGTCCTGCTCATCCAGATCATGTGCTACAAACCAGTGAGATGGAGATTGCATTGCGCGACACACAGACACACTTCCTGGCGCTTGAGGTTCCAGAAGTCAAGCCGTTCGATGCAGAGCAGATACGTAGCATGTCTTCAGGAGATCTGCTTTCTGCGCTTGAACCATCGCATCTGAAATTCCAAGTTGATGATGGCTTCAACCTCAAACGCTGGAATGTCCGTCAGGCGGCAGAAGATGGCACATTGCCACCAGTATGTTCGACCTTCGACCCAATGGACAACTGTATCTACGATGGTTATTACGAAGGCCGCAACCGTAAGCTCATTACCTTTGCCGGTGTACTGCAGAATGGACTCTTCCCTCTGCCAGAACTGATGCAGAAGGTACTGAAGTACGGCGAAGCAGAGATGCGACGTCCGGTCGAGATAGAGTTTGCTGTGAATTTGGGAGAAGACGGTCGTACCGGAGAATTCTTCCTGTTACAGATTCGCCCGATGGTCGATAATAACATGCAACTCGATGAGAACCTCAGCGAGATACCTGACGATCAATGTCTCCTACGCAGTTATAGTGCTATCGGACACGGCATCTATAATGACATTCAGGACGTTGTTTATGTCAAGACCGAGAACTTCTCTGCCTCAAACAATCAGACGATTGCCGATCAGATTGAGAAGATCAACCGTCAGTTGCTTGACGAAGGTCGCCGCTGTATCTATGTAGGTCCTGGTCGCTGGGGTTCAAGTGATCCATGGCTCGGCATCCCTGTCAAGTGGCCACATATCTCAGCTGCACGTGTCATCGTCGAAGCAGGTCTTAACGACTTCCAGGTAGATCCTTCACAAGGTACTCACTTCTTCCAGAACCTCACTTCGCTCGGCGTGTCGTACTTTACGATCAACGCTTTCCGTGGAGACGGTTTGTTCAATGAGAGTTGGCTGAATGCACTTCCTGCAGTTAGCGAGACAGAATATGTCCGTCACGTCCGCATCGAGAAGCCAGTGACACTAAAGGTAGATGGCATCCATCGCGAGGGTGTTGTAACCTTCTAAAATATGCGTCTGCAGAAAATCATGCTCAACGCAGGATTCACCTGCCCAAACCGTGACGGAAGTCTCGGAGTGGGTGGGTGTACTTTTTGTCGTACAGATTCTTTCAATCCGTCCTATTGCCAGGGAAGTATCAAAGAGCAACTGGAAGCTGGCAAGAAATTCTTTGCGGGGAAATATAAGGAGATGAAATATCTGGCCTACTTCCAGGCATATACCAACACTTATGCACCTTTTGAAGAGATAAAAAGCAGATACGAGGAAGCGCTGGCAGTACAGGATGTCGTAGGATTAATGATCGGAACTCGTCCTGACTGCATCTCTGAAGAGACTCTGGATTATCTGGAGAGACTTCAGGCAGAAGGAAAGATCATTACTATTGAAATCGGTGTTGAGTCGCTATACGATCGAACTTTACTCCGCGTGAACAGAGGACATGATGCACAAACAAGTTTAGATGCCATACAACGCTGTCACCAACATGGATTACCAATTTGTATCCATCTGATTTTCGGGTTGCAAGGAGAAAGTAAAGAAGACATTCTCCAAGAAGCAGAACTCATCAATCAACTACCTATCGACGCTATAAAGATCCATCAACTACAGATTCTCAAAGATACAATGATGGCAGAGGAATGGCTGAAACATCCTGAAGAATTTCTACAGTTCGATGTAACCGAATATGCACGACTTGTAGCTTCATTTATCCGTCGACTAAGGAAAGATATTCACGTCGAACGATTCGCTTCATCAGCACCTCCCAGTTTGGTCATAGCTCCGAACTGGAATCTCAAGCCAGCAGAAGTACAGAAGATTATTGAAGAAGAAATAAAGAAAAACTAATTCTGACTGATGACTTAATTGGGGATAGAAATACAGGAGATTTACCATATTCATTTAAAAACAATAATAGGTACAAACGATGTGTTTGTACCTATTATATTATATTATAAATGAGCTCTTCTGATTAGAAGAAGAAGATCAAGAATGCATAGCCGATGATACCACCTACAACACCGATAAGTAAACCAGCCTTAGCCATATCGAACTGTGGGATGATACCTGTAGAAGAAGCGATAGCATTAGGAGGAGTAGAGATAGGCAAGGTCATAGCCAGTGAAGCTGCCATAGCAGTTGCACAAAGCAAAGTCTTTACGCCACCCATTTCAACGAGTGCAGGGCCCATACCGATACCTACAGCACAAAGGATTGGGATAAGGAGTGCTGCAGTAGCAGAGTTAGAAATGAAGTTAGAGAGCAACCAGCAGATCAAACCTGAAGAAATCAATACTACGAGTGGGCTCCAAGTGTTGAATGGAATAGAGGTTACAAGGTCAGTAGCCAAGCCTGACTTGTTGAAACCAAGGCCGAGAGCGAAACCACCAGCTACCATCCAGAGTACTGACCAGTTGATATGCTCAAGATCCTTTTTGCTCAAAAGACCGGTCAAACAGAGACAGCAGATAGGTACGAGAGCTACGACGTTAGCATCAAGACCATTCCACTCGCCGGTGAACCAAAGGAGGACAGTGAGTGCGAAGGTGATACCTACAACCCAAGTCTTATAACCCTTACGAGCATGACCGTCGATCTTAATCTCGATAGTTTCACCTTTCTTGAATGGGAAGAGGAGCATGAGCGCAACCCAACCGATGGCAAGGATGAGGAGTGTAATAGGAGTCATGGCAAGTACCCAGTCAAGGAAGGAAACCTGTGAAGACTCCAAGCCAGCGGCCTGAAGCTGTTCGATGGTAGCAGGATCGTTGAGGTACTTCATTGCCACACCGTTAGGAGGGGTACCGATAGGAGTAGCAATACCACCGATGTTTGCACCCAATGGGATAGCCATAGCCAAAGCGATCTTACCACGTGAACCATTGTCAGACTTCATTGAGCGAAGTACAGGAGCCATGAAGGCAAGCATCATAGCAGCGGTAGCAGTATTAGAAATGAATGCTGAGAAGAGTGCAGTAATGAGGATGAAACCGAGAAGCACGAAAGCAGGACGCTTACCGAAAGGCTTGAGCATCATCTTAGCCATTGCCACATCGAGGCCTACCTTCTCTACACCGATAGCCAATACGAAACCACCCATGAAGAGCATGATGATAGGATCGGCGAAACATGCCATGATCGACTTGTAGCTGATTGGAGTACCAAGAGCAGTAGCCGAAGGATCGGTCAGCGAAGGATCGTTTGCAAACATCCAGAGAGAAGAGTCACTGACGGTCAGAAGCATCACCACGATGATCAGTACTGAGGTACACCAGGTTGGGATTGCCTCTGAGAGCCACAGGATAGCAGCGGTCACGAAGATAGCCACCATACGCTGCTCGATGAGCGAGATCTGTGGCAAACCATAAACTGCAGGATCCATCACAAGAATGCCGAAATAAGCGATCAGAGCAAGGATGCTACCGACAACGGTCTTGACATTCGATGGATTGCGGAAATTCTTGTAACGACGTACAAGAACACTGTTACGTAAGTCCATTAGTAAAAAGGTATAAAAAGTATTTGAATTTCATTTTTACGGCCCCAAAGATAGGTATTTTTTATATCAATCGAACAAAACTTTTACGAAAACAGCGTTTTTTATTCAATTTAGTACGTATTTTTCGCTTTTCTCAACTAAATGCATTATATTTGCCCCATATAAAATAAATAAGTATCATGAGCATCAAACAGAAATGGGAGAAGCTGATGCAGAACCAGGAGCTGAAAGACAAGCTCTACGACATCATCTTCGGCAGTGAGACGCCTGCAGGAAAGCGCTTCGACATCCTCCTTATGGTTGCCATCGTTGTGAGTATTCTCATCACGATTTTTGACTCAATGTTCACCAACTATTGGGCCACTGTCGCACTCGTTATCCTGGAGTATCTGCTCACAGCGTTCTTTACTTTCGAATATCTGGCGCGTATCTACTGTTCGCCTCAGCCAAAGGCCTATGCACTGAGCTTCTTCGGTATCGTAGACTTGATCTCCATCCTACCGATGTACCTTGGATTCTTTGTCCATGGTGCACGATTCATGATCGTTCTGCGTTCGTTCCGTCTGATTCGCATCTTCCGAATTTTCAAGTTATTCACCTTCCTGCAAGAAGGTTATCTGTTGCTTGAAAGCATCAAGAATTCCCTTCGCAAGATCTCGGTTTTCTTCCTTTTCGTACTGATCATCGTCATCTGTTTAGGAACCATCATGTATATGGTGGAGTGCGATCAACCTGGCACACAGTTTGTTGATATTCCGACGAGTATCTATTGGGCCATCGTCACAATGACGACAGTTGGCTACGGCGACATCACGCCTGTGACTACTCTTGGTCGATTCTTCAGTGCAGTAGTAATGCTTCTCGGTTATACGATCATTGCTGTCCCTACAGGTATTGTCAGTGCATCGATGATTCAGGCAAGCAAGGATGCGGCTAATCGTGTCTGCCCTAATTGCGGTCGAGCTGGCCACGACATCTCTGCTACTCACTGTAAATATTGTGGTTCAGAACTCGAAGAGCCTCTCAATGAGGTAGAACAGGAATTCTTCGACCACGACTAATCTACCAGAAATTGTATTATAAGGTATTCCTTTATTTTGTTTATCAATTTTATACCATGCTAGGTTATTTTATATGGTTATTACCTTTTTCCATCTGCTTCGGCTACTTCATGCAGATGGTGATGCGAAGGAACAAATCTCCTTTGCTTAAGGTTGTCACATGCCTGATAGCTGTATTGGGAGCCTATTTCCTGAGCTTTAGCTACAAATGTAACCCGACCACATCAGAATCTTCTCTTTTGATGGCCAATCTGTTAGAACAGTGGTCCATTCCTTTTGCCATGCCACTTGGTTTGGCCATCATGAATGGATTGAAGCATCAGAAGATGTTCTCAACGTCAGTCATCCTATGGTTTATCCCGGGTTTTCTTTTAGGAACAGTTAGCCTTGTAGTTCTTGCTGCAGGACTTGGCGAAGACCTCTTTTACTGGATCTTCAATTACGCTCATCACATTTATTTAGGGATTGAAGTGGTGTTCCTTTTCTTCTGGAACCATATACAGATGGGAGGAAAGAACTTCGCATGGCATCGTCTGCAGACCTTTTTCACCAGCAATAGTGCCAGCCGTCCGCTGATGGTCATCGGAGTTTCGTTCAATGTCTTTGTCATCAGCATCTCATTACGAATCATTTTTGGTCCTGAGACATTCACCGATCATTGGGTTATCGGAACTATCCGTCTCATCGGCATCTCGATGATCCTGCTGTTGATGTTCAATGCACTGTCTCAAGTACACAGCCCTTGGATTACGCTGAAGAGTATTTTCGACACATCTTATAGTGCTACTCAGGGATTAGAGGAAGAGGAAACTACTGCCAACACCAACACAGGGTCAGAGATTGTGCCACTTCCATCAGAACTTTCTGTCCTGTCTCCTGTAGAGAGTGACGTTGTCCTCGATCGTATTGACCAGTTGGCCATTGATCTGGTGAAATATATGGAAGGAGAGAAAGCCTACTTACAAGCCGACATTTCTATAGAGAAAGTTGCCGCTCATTTAGGGACAAACCGCTTCTACATCTCACGTCTGGTCAATGTCGAGAAGTCCATGTCGTTCCGTGATTATGTCAACTCTCTCCGCATTGAATATGCTAAGAATTATATGAAAGCGCATCCGGATGTCAATCAGGAACACATTGCAGAAGCATGCGGTTTCAGCTCGGCCTCTTACTTCAATCGAAAATTCAAACTGATTACCGGTATTTCTCCGTTAGATTGGAAAAAGGAATAAAAAAACGATTGTAAAAATAACAAAAAATATATATTTTCTGCTTCTTTTGCTATTTTTATCATTCTTCGGCGACAAATAAACCTATCTTTGCCCCAGAAAAAGATAACTACTACAATTCAGAAAAGCATCGATTTATATATTTTCCTCAAGTACGATACCCGGCAATTCTTTGATTGTTGGGTATTTTTGTATAAAAAGGAGTATGAAACCATGCAAAATATATCTATTTATATGACTATTCAAACACTGCAGGTGTTATCTATTTAAATAATGTGTATCTTTGCGAACGAATACAAACCCTATGGCTATTCGAAATCCAGACATACTATCATGACATCCTTCAAAAAACTTTTCTTGGCTATAACCATCGTCTCATCTTGCACGACAGCAGTACAAGCACAGCGCTCCACTACCCGACTCAGTGACGGTTGGAAATTCCATCTTGGACATGCAGCTGACGTGACCAAAGACTTCATGAATGGTACTGAGTACTTTAACTATCTGACAAAAGCTCACTCCATCCATAATGAAGGTCCTTACTGTGATAAGTTTGATGACAAGGACTGGCAGGACATCCGTGTCCCTCATGACTGGGTAGAGAATCTGCCTTATCACTGGCAAGCGAGCCATAGCCATGGTTATAAAACCGTTGGTTGGCGCTATCCAGAAACCAGCGTCGGCTGGTATCGTCTGAATTTGGATGAAATTCTGGCACAGAATACCCAGGACCTGAAGGCTGACGCTGGCAAATATCATTACGAACTGCAGTTCGACGGCATCTTCCGCAATGCAACTATCTGGTTCAATGGTTTCTACATGGGTAATGAGCCTAGCGGATACGTCACTCAGATCTATGACATCTCCGACTACCTGAATTATGAAGGTGAAGGCAAGAACCTTATCTGTGTCCGTGCAGATGCCTCTTTGGAAGAAGGCTGGTTCTATGAAGGCGCCGGCATCTATCGCGATGTATGGCTGCACCGTATGCCTATGGTACATACAGCAACATTCGGAACTTTTGTCCATAGTCAGTTGAGCCAGGATTTTAGCGAAGGATCAATGACCATAGAAACTGAGATCCAAAACAGCGATATCCGTTCACGTAAGGCTACGATCATACACTCTTTAATCGATGCCGCAGGCAACGTCGTTGCTTCGACTACACCTCAGGAGCAATTTCTACAGGCCAAAGAGACCGCGGATTGCAAGATGACCTTGACTATCAAGGCGCCTCATCTCTGGAGTACTGACGATCCATATCTTTATACCGTCCGTACTGAAGTATCCTCTGAGGGACAGAAAGATATCTACACTACTCGCACTGGCATTCGCGACATTCGCTTTGATGCAAAGGAAGGTTTCTTCCTCAATGGCAGACACATGAAACTGCAAGGCGTCAATCAGCATCAGGATCATGCTGGTGTTGGTGCTGCCATGCCAGATGGTCTGCAGCTTTGGCGTCTTCGCCAGCTGAAAAAGTGGGGTGTCAATGCTTATCGCGCATCTCATAATCCTACCACTCCAGCCACTCTCGACATGTGTGATTCTCTTGGCATCCTCGTGATCGATGAGCAACGTCTTTCTGGTATCAACGAGGAGCATCTCCATCTCTTGGAGCGAATGATCATGCGAGGGCGTAACCATCCAAGTATCATCTGCTGGAGTGACGGCAATGAGGAATGGGGTATGGAGAACAGCCAAGCCGGCAAACGAGTAGCTGCTTCCATGCGAGAATTCACTCATCGCATGGACCCTACCCGACCAGTATGTATGGCCAATGCAGGCGGTGGCACCATGATTGAGGCGCTCGAGATACAAGGTTATAACTACATCATTCAGAACGATGTAGACAATCGTCATGCGAAGCATCCCGACTGGATCATTATCGGCACAGAAGAGACGACGGCCTGTGGAACTCGTGGTATTTACTTCCCGGAGGAAGGCCGTATGCCAGCCATCAATCGCACGGATTCAACGTATGAGAATATCATCGAACGCGGCTGGAAATTCTATGCAGAACGTCCTTGGGGACAAGGTCTTTTCTACTGGACAGGCTTCGACTATCGTGGCGAACCGAATCCGCTTGGTTTCCCTGCTGTCGGATCTCAGTTTGGACTTCTCGACTACTGCGGTTTCCCAAAAGACGAAGCTTATTACTTAAAATCGTGGTGGACAGACGAACCAACACTGCATATCTTCCCTCACTGGAATCTGCAAGGTCATGAAGGCG
The DNA here is from genome assembly GCA_045642245.1 of Bacteroidales bacterium. Classification (GTDB taxonomy): domain Bacteria; phylum Bacteroidota; class Bacteroidia; order Bacteroidales; family UBA3663; genus Liminaster. The sequence continues at coordinate 615 of JAZUIL010000050.1, read as the reverse complement.
AAACGATCAGTCTTTGGGCTTATTCAAACTGCGATGAAGTAGAGCTTCGTGTTAATGGCAAGAATATGGGTCGAAAGGCCATGCCAACCAATGGTCACCTGACTTGGGACGTCGTTTATCAGCCAGGTCGCGTCGAAGCCATCGGTTATAAGAATGGCAAGCGTGTGATGCGAGAATTGCTCGAAACCACAAATGAAGCTTCGCAAGTTGCACTCAGTGCAGATAAAGAACTAGGACTCAGTATCATCAGCGCTCAGTTGCTCGATAAGAAAAAGCGCGTCGTACCTACGGCTTGCAACGAACTGCAGATTACCGTCACAGGTCCTGCCCATATTCTGGGTGTAGGCAATGGTGACAGCGCATATAAAGGGGATGAACATCCTGCTGACCTCCATTGTCAGAGCTGGAAAGTTCCAGCATTCAACGGCTTGGCACAAATCATCGTAGAGCATGAAAACGCAGCATCTGAGCCTATAACTATCACTGTTTCAGGAGAAGGTGTGAAGGCTTGTACAATCACATTATAATAATAGTAAACTCAACATAGGAATCAGAAGAATCCAGAATCTACGATTAAATACTCGCTTGATTTTTTGATTTCTATGATGCAAAAAT
>JAZUIL010000049.1:0-11591 GCA_045642245.1 Bacteroidales bacterium | reverse complement strand
ACTTCCAAAACCACAGCAGATCAAGGAATTCCTTGACGGCTATGTCATCGGTCAGGACGAGGCTAAGCGCAACCTCTGTGTGGCTGTCTATAATCACTACAAGCGTCTCCTGCAGCCAAAGAGCAAGGACGAGGTAGAGATTGAGAAGAGCAACATCATCATGGTAGGTCGCACCGGTACGGGTAAGACCTTGTTGGCCAAGACCATTGCTAAGATGCTCGAGGTGCCATTCGCTATCGTCGATGCTACCGTACTCACGGAGGCAGGTTATGTAGGTGAGGATATCGAGAGTATCCTGACTCGTCTGCTCATGGCTTGTGACTACGATGTAGCCAAGGCGGAGCGTGGCATTGTGTTCATTGATGAGATTGATAAGATTGCACGTAAGGGAGATAATCCTTCGATTACCCGCGACGTGAGTGGTGAAGGCGTGCAGCAAGGTCTCCTGAAGCTTCTGGAAGGCTCGAAAGTCAACGTGCCACCAAATGGCGGACGTAAGCATCCTGAGCAGAAGATGATCGAAGTGGATACGAGCAATATCCTCTTTATCTGCGGTGGTGCATTTGATGGCATCGAACAGAAGATCGGTAACCGACTGAATACTCGTAGTGTAGGATTTGTGACCGATGCAACCCGCAAGGATGTTGATCGTAATAATCTCCTGCAGTATATCACTCCAGCTGACTTGAAGTCGTTCGGTCTGATCCCTGAGATCATCGGCCGTCTGCCTATCCTGACACACCTTGATCCGCTCGATGCTGCAGCTTTGCGTCGCATCCTCACAGAGCCTAAGAATGCTATCACCAAGCAGTATCAGAAACTCTTTGAGATGGATAAAATCAAGCTCACCTTCGATGAGGATGTCTATGATTATATCGTTCAGATCGCGGTAGATTTCAAGCTCGGTGCACGAGGACTCCGTGGCATTGCCGAAAACATCATGATGGAGGCTATGTTCACGATGCCATCGTCAGGCAGCAAGGAGCTCCATATTACACTCGACTATGCTAAGCAGCAGGTCGCTAAGGCAAATATGGATAGATTGAGAACTGAGTAATAAGAAATATGGAATGTCATTCTGAGCGTAGCGAAGAACCTCACACGCAACATCGTTAATAATACGCGTGAGATACTTCGGCAAGCCTCAGGATGACATGTAAAAAAAGCGCTGCTATTTTTTACATCTATGTATAATCTTAGTCAAATTGCCGAGATTTTAGGTTGCCAGCTTAAAGGTAACCACATGGCCACGGCAAACACACAGCCACAGGTCAGCCTGTTGCTTACGGATAGCCGTAGCTTTACATTTGCAGATCAGACACTCTTCTTTGCTATCAAGACCAACAAAGGAGATGGTCATAAATATGTCTCTCACCTCTATCAGCATGGAGTGAGAGCATTTGTTGTTTCTAAATCCAACGAAGAGTTCCGAAACACTTGTCCTGAGGCTTGGTTCCTCGTCGTAAAAGATGTTTTGTCGGCTCTTCAGAAGCTTGCGGCTTATCATAGATCACAGTTCGCGGAGATGCCAGTGGTAGGTATCACTGGTTCAAACGGTAAGACTATCGTCAAGGAGTGGCTCTATCAGTTGCTTTCGCCTTCGCGTCATATCGTCCGTTCTCCACGTAGCTATAATAGTCAGGTAGGTGTACCTCTTTCTGTCTGGCAGTTGGAGAAAAGCTATGATCTTGCCATCTTTGAGGCTGGTATCAGTCAGCCAGGAGAGATGGAGCGACTACAGCCTATCATTAAGCCGACTATCGGTATTCTCACCAACATAGGTACAGCTCATGCCGCTGGTTTCGAGTCAGAACAGCAGAAACTTCTTGAGAAGCTGAAGCTTTTTGTCGATAGTGATATCATCATCTACAATGCGGATATTCCTGGCATTCAGGATGCACTGGAGATGGCAGGAGTAGGAGCTCGTAGCATGGCTTGGACACGCCGTCATAAGGATGCACAGATTGAGGTGGTGCATGTAGATCGAGATGAACGATCTACGACTGTCAAGTATCTGTTCCTGGGAATGGACGGACAGTTTACCATCCCGATGACTGATGATGCATCGTTTGAGAATGCTATGCAGTGTCTCGCCTTGATGCTTTATCTCGGTGTGACACCAGATGAGATTGCCAACCGAATGCCACAGCTGACTTCGCTGGCGATGCGTCTGGAGGTAATGGAAGGAAAGCGTGGTTGCCTGCTCATCAATGATGTCTATAGCAATGATATCACTTCGCTTGAGACCGCGCTGGAATTCCAGAAGCGACGTGCTTCTAAGGCTTTCAAGTGCAGTCTTATCCTCAGTGATATCCAGCAGGCGCAGCTCGACGATCAGCATCGTTGTCGCAAGATCGCACAGCTTTGCCGACTCTATGGCCTATATAAGATCATCCTCATCGGTTCGCAATCATTGCACACCAGTCATTTGTTGCTCGAAGAGCTTAACAATGAGGGACATCGCATGATTACTGATTTCTATGAGACTACTGAAGACTTCCTTGAGAGTGAAGAGATGAATCGTTTCCAGAACGAGTTTATTCTGCTCAAAGGTGCAAGAACCTTCCAGTTTGAACGTATCAGTGATCAGTTGCAGTTGCGCCGTCATGAGACCATTCTCGAAGTCGATCTTGATGCCATCGTGCATAACCTCAACCAGTATCGTAGTCACCTGAAACCAGAAACCAAGCTTACTTGTATGGTTAAGGCTTTCGGTTATGGTACAGGTAGTTATGAGTTGGCAAAGACGCTGCAGGATCAGAATGTGGATTATCTGGCTGTGGCTGTGGCCGATGAAGGTGCAGAGCTTCGTCGTCAGGGAATCCGTACGCCGATCATGGTGATGAATCCTGAGATGACCGCTTTCCGTACGATCATTGACAATCGCCTGGAACCGGAGATCTATTCGTTCCGACTGCTTGACGCTTTTATTCGTGAGACTCGCCGAATGGGAGTGACCTGTTATCCTGTTCATATCAAGATTGATTCGGGTATGCATCGTCTCGGATTCCAACCACATGAGATAGATGATCTTCTTAATATATTGACCAAGCAGTCGGCTGTTACCGTTCGTAGTGTATTTAGCCATTTTGCAACGGCTGATGATCCTATGCAGCAGGAGTTTGTCCATGAGCAGAAACGTCGTTTCGACTTCTGTGCAGACAAGATTCGTGCAGCTTTCCCTCATCCGATCCTTCGTCATATCTGCAACAGTGCAGGTATCGAGGTTTACCCGGATTATCAGATGGAGATGTGCCGCCTCGGAATCGGTCTCTATGGCTTTGAGGCTGCTCCTATAGATATGTCACTGATGACAGTAGCATCGCTCAAGAGTACGATCCTGCAGGTGAAAGATATTCCAGCTACAGAGACCGTAGGCTATATGCGCAATGGTAAACTGTCGCGTGATACTCGTATCGCAATGATTCCTATTGGATATGCAGATGGCTATGACCGTCGCCTTGGTAATGGTAATTTCTGCATGATGGTCAATGGCCATCGTTGTCCGACCTTAGGTAATGTCTGCATGGATGTAACCTTCATCGATGTCACGGATTGTCCGGATGTCAAGGAAGGCGACAGCGTAGAGATCTTCGGTAGTCAGTTGCCGTTGCAGGAGATGGCACAGACGCTCGGAACCATTAATTATGAGGTGCTTTCGACTGTGTCTGTCCGCGTGAAGAGAGTCTACTACAAAGAATAATATATTTTGACTAAAATCAAGTGTTACATAGTCAGCATCGTCCTGACCTTTTTATCTGCTGTCAGTGCTTTCTCAGAAGAACGCGCAGACAGTACACTCATGCAATATCTGAGAGGAGAGGGGTTGCCGTCTTATTCTGCTGATGATGTAACGCTGTATACCAATGGCCACGATAAGTTTGAGGCGCTGATCAAGGACATCGATAATGCCAAGCGTCGTGTCTGGATCGAGTATTTTATCTTTGCTAACGATAGCATCGGAACGCTTGTCATGGATCATCTTGTGCAAGCAGCAAAACGTGGTTGCGACGTGCGAGTAGTGACTGACTATTACAAAGATCGTGAGCGTCATTACGGCATGAGTCGTCCGGAGTATGCAGATTCTCTTGCAAAGTTTGGTGTCGACTTCCAGATGTTCGATCGATATAAAGTCCTCTGGTTCAACCATGTTTGTCGTGATCATCGTAAGATTGTCAACATCGATGATAGTATCGGATATATCGGAGGTCTGAATATTGCTGATTATTATATCAACGGTAAGCCTTCATTTGGAGGATGGCGTGACACACATGCTCGTGTCACTGGTCCTGCGGTAGAAGGGTTGGCGAAACTGTTCCATAATCAATATAGTGCGAGTGGCGGCCAGAAGGAGTATACTTACCACATGGACCCACCCCAACCCTCCCTCGTAGGGAGGGAGCAGCTCCCCTCACACGCCGGAGATACCACTACTTCTATTGAAGGTGGAATCTCCCTCCCTACGAGGGAGGACCGAGGTAGGTCTGCTTCCATCGTATATTTTGAACGTGTTCACAACGGGGGCTATAAGAAGCAAGCAGAGACACGAAATGCTATCATCGCAGCGTTAGATGCTGCTAAAGACACCATTCGCCTTGTCTCTCCTTATCTCTTGCCAACGCATACCGTCCGTCAGGCCATTATACGCGCTTTAGATCGAGGCGTACACATGGAAGTCCTGTTCAGTAAGGTTGGAGACTCGCCAATGTTGTCGTATGGCAATTATCATTTTGCCAAGCGACTCCTTAAGCATGGCGCTCACATTTATTTATATAAAGGTAAGTTCCATCATAGTAAGATTATGATGATCGACGGTCAGGTCAGCATGGTAGGATCTGCCAATCTGAATAGTCGTTCGTTGAAATATGATTATGAAGCTTCATCGTTTATCTTCAGTAAGGAATTGACTCAGGAACTGAATCAGGTATTTGAAGAAGATAAGTTACAGAGCGATATTTTTTCCATCCCATATTACAAAGAGAACTTTTCTTATGGTTTCAGATGTAAAGGATGGTGGATTGATAGGTTTTTGACGCCTGTTTTATGAAATTTGCGCTTAAAATTGCAATTTCCCTTACAAATGTTTGGTGAAATTGCAATTTTTGTGTAACTTTGCGCCGTTGAAAATGAAAAAAATAAAGCAGAATAATGAGTCAGTTAATTATTCCTGAGGATTATCAGTCGGCTCTCGATCTTAAGCAGACCGAGCAGGCGATTAAGAAGATCAAGGATTTCTTTTTACAGAGCTTGAGCACCGAGCTCCGTCTTCGTCGTGTTACTGCACCACTTTTCGTATTACGTGGTTTGGGTATGAACGATGACCTTAATGGTGTGGAGCGTGCCGTGAATTTCCCAATCAAGGATATGGATGAGGCACGTGCAGAAGTTGTACATTCTTTGGCTAAGTGGAAGCGTAATACTTTAGCCGAGTACCAGATAGATCCAGGTTTCGGTATTGTTACCGATATGAATGCGATTCGTGCAGACGAAGAGCTCGACAATGTACATTCGCTTTACGTCGATCAGTGGGACTGGGAGCGTGTCATGGTTAAGGCAGATCGTAACATCGCTTTCCTGAAGAAGATTGTCCGCAAGATCTATAGTGCTATTCTTCGCACAGAGTTCTATATCTGTGAGACTTATCCTACCATCAAGCCATTCCTTCCTGAGGATGTTTTCTTTATTCACTCAGAGCAGTTGCGTCAGATGTATCCTGATATGACTCCTAAGCAGCGTGAGGATGCTATCTGTAAGAAGCATGGCGCTGTATTTATCATGGGTATTGGCGGTAAGCTTGGTGATGGTAAGGAGCATGACCTCCGTGCACCTGACTATGATGACTGGACCACAGAGAACGAAGAAGGTTTCTTGGGTCTCAATGGTGATCTCCTCGTATGGTATCCTGTCCTTGACCGAGCTATGGAGCTTTCTTCTATGGGTATCCGTGTAGATCCAGAGGCTTTGTTGCATCAGTTGAAGCTTACAGGCAAGGAAGACCGCGTATCGCTTTACTTCCACAAGCGTCTGCTCGAAGGTGAATTGCCTTTGTCAATCGGTGGTGGTATCGGTCAGAGCCGTCTCTGCATGGTTCTGCTTCACAAGGCTCATATCGGTGAGACACAGTCAAGTATCTGGCCAGAAGACATGCGTAAGAAGTGTCACGAGGCAGGTATTGCACTTATCTGATTTATTGACATAACATCACAGTTCAGTTTTAGATACAATCTTGATCGTTCAGATCAGACAATGATAAAAAAGACTCCCGTTCCTGATGGTTCGGGAGTCTTTTTATGTGGTTCAGAAGTCTTTTTATGACGTTCGGGATTCTTCTTGTATAATCCGGAATTCTTTTTTATTCTATAATGTCGTATTAGTAACCAGCCTTCATTCCTTCCGCAATCTGCTTCAGCGCTGTCTCGATAACGCTTCGAGGACATCCTACATTCATACGCATGTAACAGCGTCCACCAGGACCGAACATTTCACCAGGATTGAGGCAAAGATGACACTGGTCAGCAAAGAAACGTGTGCATTCTTGCTGTGTCTTATATCCAAGTTCACGGCAATCGAGGAAGACGAGGAAGGAAGCTTCCGGACGAATCACTTTTATCTTGTCGGTAATCTTACTGAGTCCTTCGATCAGGAAATCAATGTTACCCTCTACATAAGCGAGCATCTGCTGACGCCATTCGTCACCTTCTTCGCTATAGCAAGCACGTGCACAGTCGAAAGCAAAGACATTGCCAAGATCCATATCGCTATTATGGATGTAGCTGAAATACTTCTCTCTTAGGGTAGGATCAGTGACAATAGCATGAGCACAAACTACACCAGGAAGATTATAGGTCTTAGTTGGCGCCTGTAAGGTGATAGTGATCTGACGAGCTTCCTCACTGACCGTAGCAAATGGAATGTGACGTCGGCCATGTAAAAGCATATCGCAATGAATCTCATCACTTACTACGATGACGCCTTCCTCATGGCAGATATGTGCTACTTCACGTAATGTCTCAATATCCCAGCATTTGCCTGCAGGGTTGTGAGGATTACAAAGAATCATCATTTTACAACCTTTCAGATCCTGACGAAGAGCTTCAAGATCCATGTCAACAGAAGTCGCGGTACGTACAAGGTGATTCCATACGATCTCGCGCTCATTGCCTTGTGGCACAATACGGAAAGGATGATATACAGGATCCTGAATCAAAACCTTATCACCTTTTTGAGTGAAAGCTTGCATTGCCAGATAGATACCGCAAACTACACCAGGCAAATAATTAATGTCGGTAGGAGCGATGTCCCATGCGAAATGAGACTTGCACCAGTTTACGATACTGTCATAATAAGAAGCGGAAGGACAGGTATAACCCAGAATCTGCTGAGAGAGTCTCTTCTCGATGGCCTTGATTACGAAAGGTGGTGTCTGGAAATCCATATCAGCTACCCACATTGGTAATACGTCTTCACGACCACATACCTGCTTCATATTCGCATATTTGTAGGTGTCTGTTCCCTTACGCTCGGTCACTATATCAAAGTTGTATTTCATATTTTATTATTGGATTTAGAATAATCAGATAATTAGGAAATGAAGATGATCAATAATTGTTACTTCCTGTTTTAGTACTGCAAATATATGTGTCATTTCGCATATATCCAAATCTTTTGTGATAAAACTGATTCTAAATCAGATTCTTTTTTGATTATACGGCTGCAATGAGCGATTTGAGACTTATTGTTAATCGTAAACTGATTTATTGAATATAGATAATTGTATTGTTGTGTGTAAGCTATTGAGAAGACTTTGATGGTGTTGATCTCATCTGATCTCATCTGGTTTACAATTTCTCAGAAACTAATACCAGATTAAACCTTTCTAATACTTTTACGTCTTAAAGACAGAAAACGATATTAATCACTTAATCACAATACGATTATGAAAAAGACCTTAATCACCTTAGCATTGATCCTGAGCTTCGCTTCTCAGATGTTCGCAATGTCAATGAGCAATATGCGCAATAACGCTCGATTCCTGAGCGATCGTATGGCTTATGAGCTCAATCTGACTCCTATGCAATATGATGACTGCTACGAGATCAACTTTGATTTCATTTATGCCATCAACGATCTCATGGATGACGTAGTATATGGTTATGGAGATGCCATCGAGCGTTACTATAGATTGCTCGACTATCGCAATGAGGATCTTCGTTTTGTACTCAATGCTCGTCAGTACGCTCGATTCCTGGCTTTAGAGTATTTCTATCGTCCAATCTATACGACTGGTAGAAACTGGGCTTTCCGCATCCACTCTATCTATACAAATCATTCGTTCTATTATTACGACGTACCATCTGTATATTATAGCTATCGTGGAGCTCACTCACATCTGCATTTCCACAATGACTATTATACCCATCGTCACCATCATCATGAGATCCATCATGCTCCAGCTCATATTCATGGAACACCTCATATGCATGAGCATGGTCGCAGAGACTTTGGAGATGTAAGACGAGATCGTCCAATGGGTCGTCCTCAGGGAGGTCCTCGTCCACAAGGTGGCAATCACAATCGTCCTCAAGAAGGAACTCGTCCTCAAGGTGGCAATCATAATCGTCCACAGGAAGGAGCTCGTCCACAGGGTGGTAATCACACTCGTCCACAAGGCGGTAACAGCCGCAGAGATCACTCTGGAGCAGGTCCTGCTACCCGTGGTGGTAACAATGGCGGTGGTCGTCACGACAACGCTCACAATGGTCATCAAGGCGGTGGTCGATCAGGTCGCCGATAAGACCAGATTAAACCTTAACTATGATTATAAGTCTTAAAGACAAACGAATAACAAACATTTAATGCTTACGACTATGAAGAAGACCTTAACCACTTTAGCATTGATCATGATGGGTTTCGCTACCCAGATGTTTGGAATGTCATTGAGCAATATCCGCACTCATGCACGCTTCCTGAGCGATCGCATGGCTTACGAACTCGATCTTTCTCCAATGCAGTATGATGACTGCTATGAGATCAACTTCGATTTCATCTACGCTATCAACCGCATCATGGACGACGTAGTATATGGTTATCGCGATGCTATCGGAATGTACTATGATCTGCTCGATACTCGTAACGAAGATATGCGTTATGTCCTCAATACTCGCCAGTTTGCAAAGTATATGGTTTCAGATTACTTCTATCGTCCAGTATACAGCACCGGCAAGAAGTGGCAGTTCCGCATCTACACTACCTATAGCAACAGCAAATTCTTCTACTTCGATGCTCCAAAGGGATATAAGACTTATAAGGGTGGTCACAGCAACAGCAGCTATTATGTTAAGCATTATACCCATGAGATCCAGAAGCAGCCAATGAAGATCAAGGGTAGCCAGCATGCCAACGATCATGGTCGCAACGATTTCGGAACCATCCGCCGCGATCGCAATGATAAGAAGCAGAACAGTATCAACAACTATAGCAATCCTAATCAGCCAAATCGCACCAAGGATGAGCGCTATCAGGACAAGAGCGGCAACAAGAACTCTCCACAGATCAACAATCGCAAGGAGGTTCCAGCAAAGGCTAACAACAATCAGCCTACTCGCAATGGTCGCCGTTGATGTTTCATCAGAATAAAGAATATCGCCAATCCCAGTAAATGGGGTTGGCGATATTTGTTTTGGTCGTATAGTTTATTCTGCTTTGTTCTTGTTGCCAGAACTGCGGCGACGTCCTCCACGACGAGTACGAGATTTCTTCTCGCCTGACTGAGGACCAATGAGATCCATCATCTCTGCAGTTGCACCGATAGCGCCTGAGGTTGATGCTGGAGCTTCTTCTGCAGTATCTGTCACAGGAGCAGGTTCTTGAGCAGCTACAGGCTCTGCAACTTCTGTCTTAACAGTTTCTGCCATCTCAGATTTTGTCTCGACCTGCTGCTGTGCAGCTTGTTCTGCCGCTTGTTTCTCTGCAGCCTTACGAGCCTTCTCAGCAGCTGCACGCTCGCGGTCAGCCTTGCGCTGTTCTTCACGACGCTGCTGTTCAGCCTTTTCTCTTTCGGCTTTCTCTGCAGCGGCCTTTTCGCGCTTTTCCTGTTCAGCTTTCTCTCGCTTCTCTTGCTCGATACGCTGTTTCTCAGCCTTCTCCTGTTCAGCCTTCTCACGATCACGGCGTTGCTGTTCCTCGCGACGCTGTTGTTCGATACGATCGCTGCGACGCTCATGACGGTCACCAGGACGGAATCCTTCCTGCCAGAGGCGGAGAGGCTTCTCCAGAGTGATAGCTTCGCGCATATTGACATCCTGCATCCACTGACGGCCAGCAGCAACCATGAGGAAGTGATACTGACGAGTAAACTGGTCAAGGAGCTTCAGGTCATCCATGGTGAGTACCATCGGACGCTGTGGCTCGTAGACTTCACGCCAGGTCTTGTCGTCAATCTCGTTGGTACGCTGCAAGTCATCGCACATGCCAAGGCTGCGGATACCTACTGAAGCATCATTGGTGAGAAGGAGTACTTTCTTACCTTCAGCAAAGAGCTCGACAGTACGACGGATGATAGCAGGATCAGCAAAGGCTGCATGATGGCTCTCGCTGCCGATACCTTCAATACGAAGGCGGTTCTCTTTCTGCTGGCTCAGCATCAGGCGCTTGGCCAGACGAGCCGCTACATTGCGACAGAGGACTTCATCTTTCCAGTCGGCTACCTTGTAATCCGTTGGTTCCTGCATGGTAGCAAAGCGGTCAACTTCTTCATAGGTCTCGCTCATGATCATGAACTTACCGCCTACGCGCTTCATCATCTTGCTGATGAATTCCAACTGACGCTCGAACTGCAGACGTGCATTGACACGAGGATCGGAGTGACTGCTGGTGTGACCGATAAGAAGCTCAAGCCAGATGTTGGTGTCGCTTAATACGATGTCGTAGTCAAGGACGTTGGCCAGAATAGCTTCCATGATCAGATTACGCTCCAGAGCATCTTCGTAAGTAAGCTGCTGGATCTGCTGATCGTTGAGCAGAGGGATGCGGCTGCCATTGTTGGCCAGATCACAGAAGTCCTTGATGATAAGGTTCTGTGGCATGCGAGGCGCAGGCTTTACGACAGGTTTCTGCTGAGGCTTCTCTACAGCCTTTTCAGCTTCCTGTGGCTCTGCGTTTTTCTCTGCTTTAGGAGCAGGCGTTTCTGCTACAACAGGCTGTGGGTTTTCTACTTTTGGAGTTTCCTCTACTGGATTCTCCACATTCTTAATCTCTTCTTTTACCACCGGGGCAACTACCTTCTTGCGGGAGCGGGTGGCCTTTTTCTTCTTAGGGGCCGCATCGACCGCTGGTTGTTCTACCGCATTGCTTGCGGGTGCATCAACGGAGGCGATTTGGATATTCTGTTCTTCCATTATAAATATTAAAAGAGCTATCTTGAGTCGAATCGAGCGCACTCGTTCGTAAATCGCGGCGCAAAGATAGTTATTATTTTTTATTGTTGCAATAGAGATACTCTTTTTTTGAACCTAAATGGGGTCAAAATCAAGCAGTCGGTCTGTCAATTGTGTGTCTAAAGTGGCAAATTACGTCGTTGTTGCGCAGAAAAA
>JAZUIL010000048.1:0-17072 GCA_045642245.1 Bacteroidales bacterium | reverse complement strand
GGACGTGAGCTGCTTGGCTTGGTCATATTAAGAACGTTCTGAACAACAGGGATTACACGTACTTCCTTACCATTCTCATCAGTAGTGTATGACTGCATACGAAGGTCTGACATCCATGCACCTGCACCCTTGCCGTCACGTGGATAATAGTCGCCGTAGAAGATAGCGAGCAACTGACCATCCTTATCCTTAACCTCCCAAGTCTTGGTAGTTGGATCATAGGTAGGAACCTTGTCAGTAATCTCTGTGAAAGTAAGACCATAGAGCTTATTAGCAACGTACTGAATACCGCTGATGACGTTATTGATCTCGAAATACTCAGAGACCTTCTCTTCATCGATAGCATACTTTGCAGCCTTAGCCTTGCTGCTATAGTACATATAATCCCAACCTTCTGGCTCACAGTCGAGACCATCCTTCTGCATCTCAACCTTGATATCAGCGATCTCCTCATTAGCCTTAGCTACTGCAGGACCCCATACAGCATTCAAAAGGTCATAGACATTCTCCTGAGTCTTTGCCATACGGTTAGCAAGAATCTCCTCAGCGCAGTTGTTATAACCCATAAGCTTAGCATGCTCAAGACGAAGCTTTACCAACTGACGAGCGATGTCCTTGTTATCATACTCATTACCCTGGTTACCACGGTTATAATAAGCATCGTAGATCTTCTTACGAAGCTCACGGTTAGAACAGTACTGAAGTACAGGATTGCAAGAAGGACGCTGCATATTGAACATATACTTACCTTCCTGACCTTGCTCCTTAGCCATCTGAGCAGCAGCCTCGATGTTAGCCTCTGGCAAGCCAGCGAGCTCTTCCTTGCTGTCAACGGTTACATAAGTATTGTTGGTCTCATGAAGCAGGTTCTGGCTGAACTTCAACTGAAGCTCGCTGAGCTTGAGGTTCAACTCACGAAGCTGAGCCTTCTTCTCGGCATCGAGTTCTGCACCCGAACGGGCAAAACTCTTATAGATGTTCTTCAAAGCACCCATCTGCTCATGGTTAAGCTTCTCCTCTACCTCAGGAGTCTCTGCACCACTCAAAGTATAGTACTTATCGTAAACGGTTTTGATACGAGCAAAGAGAGCCTCGTTAAGCGAAATATCATCGCTGTGGGAAGAAATCTGTGGGAAGATCTCGGTCTCGAAGTTACGGATCTCCTCAGTTGAGTTACTGCCAGAGATGTCTCCGAAGATGGTCATAGCCTTGCCAAGCAACTCACCGCTCTTATCGTAAGCTTCGATAGTGTTAGCGAAAGTAGGTTCATCTGGATTGTCTACGATAGCCTGAATAGCCGCCTTCTGCTGTTCCATTCCTAAATGAATGGCTTCACGGAAGTTTTCGATGGTGATTTTACTATACTCCTCAATGCCATAAGGCGCTGTAGGAGTTTCAAGCAATGGGTTACCTGTAGAGGTCTCACCCTGCTTGCATGACATAGCGAGAATGCTCATCAATGCCATAGCTCCAAAAAAGATTTTTTTCATTTGTTTCTTATTTTTATATTCTCATGTATTTTATCTGCGTAAAAGAGTAAGTCCCAACGATGCAGGCAATCCTCATCCACTTTTGCCATGGCATAAGCCGGATTGTTTCGCATCCATTCGTGATAAGACTCCGGATCTGGTGTATTGACCACCAACAAGCGTGAAGGTTCATCTATTGTGACGGTCAAAGTGTCTCCGATAAACACCAGCTGTGCAGGCGTATTATCCGTCTTCCAGTTTACCGGATTGATAGCCGTATAGGCGTCCTTGCTGACCATTGGCCAAGCTGCCTCCAGCTTCTGTACAGAATTGAAAGATACGGTCACACCAGGTGTAGCTTCGTCTGTTGCCGCAATAATCCGAGGACATTCAAGATCCTCTTTACTCAATCTATAACCTAGCATATAAGCGGCAATCATTTGTTGATGCTGCTCGTCTGTCATATGCTTAAGCAGATCTATAATCAGCATAGCTCCCTGACTGAAACCAATTAATGCGAAACGACGTCCCTGATTGATGTGAGCCATGTAATAATCGAAAGCTTCACAAACCTCAGTAGCGATATCCGCATAGACCTGGCTGAATTGTTCTGAAGGAAGATTGATTGCTTCGAAATTGAACTGATGATAATAAGGTGCGATGAAGTTATAGTCTCCCTGGCTAAAATGCTTCATAACATACTTGAACTCACCATCAATCGCCTTCCGGTCCTCTTCAGTCAAAAGAGCGCGATACAATACATTTCCTAATGAATCGGATGAAGACATGACCTCAGTAGAAACCAGATAAAAAAGATCGATCTTATCTTCTGAGATCGTATCTCCTGTCTGATACCACATCGTGGTGTCATCCCATACAGAAATCTCTTCTGTAGAAGCAATCTTTGCCTTGCATCCAACATAAGACACAAGGCAAAGTGATAATATTATTTTGAAATAAAACTTCATCTACAGTCGAACTGTAACTAGCAAAAAGTATTACCAGATCTTTACACGAAGGCTATCAGGACGCCACATAGCATCACCTTCCTTTACGTCAAATGCCTCGTAGAACTCAACGAGATCAGAGAGAGGACCAATAACACGCCACTTTGCAGGAGAGTGTACATCGCTCTTGACACGAGTAGCCAAAGCCTCCTCACGATAGAGAGTACGCCAACCCTCAGCATAAGCCAGGAAGAAACGCTGTGCTGGAGTGAAACCTCCGATCATCTCATTATCCTGATACTGCTTTGTCTTCTTAAATGCTTCGAAGCCCATGATGATACCACCAAGGTCAGCGATATTCTCACCCGCAGTATTAGCACCATTGATGAAGAGACCCTCAAGTGGCTCGTAGCCATTGAACTGCTCAATGATCATCTTGGTCTTCTCATCGAACTTAGCCTTATCTTCTGCTGTCCACCAAGACTTGAGGTTACCCTCAGCATCATAGTTGCAACCCTCATCATCAAAGCCGTGAGTAATCTCATGACCGAAGGTGCTACCACCGATGATGCTATAGAGTACAGCGTCGTCTGGCATACCCTTGAAGCCAGGAACGATGATGTTACAACCAGGAATACAGATAGCATTGTTTGAAGGACTGTAAGAAGCGTTGTAAGTCTGTGGCTTCATACCCCACTCATCACGATCTACTGGCTTACCATACTTAGCCACGGTCTGCTGATGGCTCCAGATACGTACGTTGATCATGTTCTGAACGTATGAATCGCGGCTGATCTCCAAAGTGCTCATATCCTTCCACTTGTCAGGATAAGCCAACTTCATCTTTACAGCGTTAAGCTTAGCGAGAGCCTTCTCCTTAGTTACGTCGCTCATCCAGTCAAGGTTCTTGATGTGGTTAGCGAACTCAGCCTTGATAGCGTTACCGATCTCGATGAACTTCTCCTTAGTGCCAGCTGGCAAGTATTCCTCAACGTAAACCTGACCTACGAGATCACCAAGAGCACGGTTGGTAACATCAACACAACGCTTCCAACGTGGACGCTGTTCTTGAGCACCAGTCATCACCTTGCTACGGAAATCGAAGTTGATGCTATAAGTCTTGTCATCAAGATACTCAGCAAGAGCATCAACGAACTGGAACTTCATATAGTCCTTTACAGTGTTGATGTCAGCCTTCTTCATGATGTCGTTCAACTTAACGAAGTACTCAGGCTGGCCTACTACTACACTGTCGATCTGAGGATAGCCAGAAGCGGTGAGATAAGCGGTCCAGTCGAAATCTGGAGTAGACTTCTGCAACTGAGCTAGAGTCATCTTGTTATAGTTAGCAAATGGATCACGGAGAGCCTCAGCCTTACGAGAGATCTTTGCCATAGAATTCTCAAGGTCCATGACATTCTTTGCTGAAGTTGCAGCCTTCTCTGCATCATAACCGAGGTTTACGAACATATCGGTCATGTATGTTACGAACTTAGCACGTACATTGAGAGCGCGATCATCCATATCATCATAGAAACGACGGCCAGAGAGGCTGAGACCACCCTGATTCATACCCATAACGTACTGGTTGCTGTTCTTGTCATCCTGAGAGAGACGAGCTGAGAAGAATGGAGTACGAGCAATCATACCGATCTCTGCAGCCAACTGTGGCAGATCCTTGATACTCTGCATAGCATCGATCTTCTCAATATATGGCATGAGGTCAGAAAGGCCACGCTGATTGATGGTAGCAGTATCCATACCAGAGAAGTAGAGATCTCCGATCTTCTGCTTGTTGCTACCAGCCTCGTTCTGGCTTTCTGCAGCATTCTGACAGATAGCGCTGATCTGTGCAGAGATAGTGTCACCGATCTGCTTCCACAGACCAGTACTGTTCTCTGATGGCTCGATAGCATTCTGAGCGAACCATGCACCTGTAGCATAATCAAAGAAATCGTCCTGAGGACGTACAGTAGTGTCGATGTGCGAAACAAGAGGATCGACATCTGCTACTGCCACCTTACCTGAACATGAAGAAAGAGTCAATGCACCCACAGCAACGACTCCACCCATAAAAGCAATACCCTTAAAGTTCATTTTTAGAAAATAATAAAATATACTAATAATTTCATATAAATCGTGCGCAAATTTACTAATATTATAAATAAGGTGTACAATAAAACTGAATTTTCTTTTCGGACGACCTCAATTATTCTTAAAATATGTACTTTTTGGCAACAACACTATAAAAAAACAGAAATTTTTGAAACAAAATGATGGTTCTGTTCAAATAATAATTATATTTGCCCAATAAAAACTATACATACAATGAAATTCATCTCATGGAATGTTAATGGCCTTCGCGCTTGCGTTGGCAAAAACTTTGAAGAAGATTTCCGAACCCTAGATGCGGATTTCTTCTGTCTGCAGGAAACTAAGATGCAGGCCGGACAGCTCGACCTCCAGTTCGAAGGTTATGACGCCTATTATAATTACGCCGAGAAAAAAGGCTATTCCGGTACAGCCATCTACACGAAACATAAACCTGTCAACGTCACTTATGGCATAGGTATTGAGGAGCATGATCACGAAGGCCGAGTCATCACACTGGAAATGCCAGACTTCTATCTCGTTACCGTATATACGCCTAATTCGCAGGACGGATTGAAGCGACTTGACTATCGAATGCAATGGGAAGAAGATTTCCAGAATTATCTGAAGAAACTCGATGAGAATAAACCAGTCATCGTGTGTGGCGACATGAACGTAGCACACGAAGAGATAGACCTTAAAAATCCGAAAACCAACACGATGAGTGCTGGTTTCACGGCAGAAGAACGTCAGAAGTTCTCCAATCTATTAGAAAAAGGATTTACAGACAGCTGGCGCTATCTGCATCCAGAAGAAGTCAAGTATTCCTGGTGGTCTTATCGCTTCCAGGCTCGTCAGAAGAATGTCGGTTGGCGCATTGACTATTTTGTCATCTCCGATCGCCTACGCGAACGTCTTCAGAGTGCAGAGATACACAAAGACATCATGGGTAGTGATCACTGTCCTGTGGAACTGGTTCTTACCGATTGATAATACTTTCGCTTAGCCTCATACATAGCATTATCAGCCTGTGTCATGAGCGTACGGAGCGAAGCTGAAGGGTTAGATCGAACAGAGGAATGACCGATGGCAACGGAGAGTTTCTTGACGGTCTGGCCCTTCCAGTTTGATGTAATCCATTCAAGCTTGAGAATCGAATCCTGCAATTGCTGTTCGCTACCATGAAGGATACCTGTGAACTCATCACCACCTACGCGATAGATAGTTCCCATACTTTGGAAAGCACGCTGTAAAGAGGTAGCCGCACCGATGAGTAATTCATCACCAGCCTCATGTCCTAACTGATCATTGACTTCTTTCAATCCATTGACATCACACATTATTATAATAATATCCTGTGGATTGACATCATTCTTCAGTTTCTCAAAATCCTCATTACAGCTATGGCGATTAGGCAATCCTGTCAGAGAGTCCCTATGAGCCAGATCATACGCCATATTACGTTCCTCCTCCAGCTCGATCTGTCTCATGTAGCCAATGCGACGGATCTGATGCATTGACCAACCTGCGACCATAGAGATAATAATAAAGACACCAAAATTGATCAAGAAGGAAAAGAAACGATCATGATGGCTAGCCATATAGAACATGCATCCAGCGCTTAATACCTGAAGACAAATCCAATAAATCACATTCAGATAGCAGAACAATGGGATCACCGTCAAGAAGGTAATGATGATCAGATAATCAAAGTGCCCCTGTATCTCACTGCCAATGAAAGTAAAGCTTAATGCCCACAAGATAAACACAAAGGCCAGGACATGCTGCATCACATTGATTTTACTGGCATTACGGGCAACATCCTTCCTACTGTTATGCATGAAGCATAGAATCAATGCACAAAAGACCAGCATGAAAATATAGCCTATAAGGTAACCTATATTACCAATAAAGGTCTTATCCTCAACATTAATAATCCAGCTGATAATCATATAAACCTCGAACAGAACGACTACCGGCAAGGCAATCATACTGTTTCGAGTCGTATCAATCATACTTAAGTGAAGAATACGAGCGTTCAGATCTTTTATATTTAGCATTCTGTTTGAATAAAAAACAATCTAACTTATTTAGCCGCAAAGATAGTGACTTCTTCTATTTATTCCAAATAAAAAAGCACATATTTCTAAGAATATGTTTTCAAACATATTTTTATGAGTACATTTCATTATGATCTGTTCTTTTCAGCCTTACATCCGTCATAACACACGGTTTTGTTCTTTCCAACATACAAAATGTAGCTAGTAGTATGACATAATCTATAAAAAATGTTATATCGTGCACGATATTTCATAATATATTATTATCTTTGCACCCGAATAATTGAATAAATACTTGAGAGTTATCATATATTCCGATAAATCGCAAACGACATTATTTCAATTCAAGACATATTCTAGAAGATAGTACATAATCAATGAAAGAACGAATACAAGCCTTTCTCCAAAGGTTTTCTTTCCGCACAGGCGTCATTATTCTGGTCCTTTGTATTCCATGCTATATTATTTCCTTTGCACAGATGGCATTACCTATCAGTGCAACGACCAAAGGAGTACTCTGGTTCATCTTTTTCGGATTGGCCAAGACTTTCCAGTATGGAGGCTTGACGATCCTCGGCGTTGAAGGCGTGAAACGAATTAAGGACTGGTGGAAATCAAAACGTAACAAATAATACAATATTAATCATTAATCTACATCATTATGGCAAACGAGAAACCATGCGCAAGCTGTAAGCTGCGTGCACATTATGACAAGGCTCCAAAATCACTTATGGGACGCTTCTGGCGTTGGCACATCAATTTCTGTCCAGGCTGGAAAGGTTTCATGGCATCTCTCTCAGAAGAGGAGCGTCAGGCTATGCAACTGAAATATAACCTCAACAAATAATAATAACAAAGATCTCGATGAAAAAAATATTCGGTATCGTTTTAGGAATTCTACTTTCTATGAGTATGACACTTGCACAAGAAAACATCTATAAGTTCTCCGTTCAGGACACAAAAGGTCAGGAGGTGAAACTCTCTGACTACAAAGGCAAAGTTCTTTTGATCGTCAATACAGCCAGCCGCTGTGGTTTCACTCCTCAGTATGAGGAACTCGAAGCTATGTACAAAGAGTTGAACAAACAGGGTTTCGAAATCCTTGATTTCCCATGCAATCAGTTTGGCAATCAGGCACCAGAGACAGATGAGGAGTACGTTTCTTTCTGTCAGTTGAACTATCAGACCGAGTTCAAGCAGTTCCACAAGATTGAGGTCAACGGTGAGAATGAGATCGCTCTCTACACCTTCCTCAAGCAGCAGAAAGGCTTCGAAGGCTTCGACAAGGAGCATAAGCTGACTTCTATCCTCGAAGGTATGTTCGACAAGAACATGCCAGGTTGGCGTGAGACCTCTGATATCAAGTGGAATTTCACCAAGTTCCTTGTAGATCAGAACGGACAGGTCGTTCGTCGCTTTGAGCCTACTGCTACTTCAGAGCAGATGGTTCCTGCAATCAAAGAGCTTCTTAAGAAATAAATATGGCATATCCTCAATTAAAACTAGATAACCAGTTGTGCTTCCGTCTTTACACGGCAGCACGACTGGTTACTGCTTGTTATACACCATTCTTTAAGGAATTCGGCATCACCTATCCTCAGTATCTCGTCTTGATGTTGCTCTGGGAACAGGACAACCGTATCATCAGCGAGATTACCGATCGTCTGCATCTTGAGACCAACACCATCACACCTTTGCTCCAACGCATGGAGAAGCAAGGACTGATTGTAAGGCAGAAGAGCAAGGCCGACAACCGTCAGCGCATCATCTCCCTTACCGGAGAAGGCAAACGCCTGGAGGAACAGATCAAGGAAATTCCTAATTGTCTGGCCCGAGAACTTGTAGAGAGTGGCATGAGCGTGGAGGAACTCCAGGCGATGGTCCCACTACTCGACAAATTCATCGGACTCATTGACAAGAAATAATTACTGATACTTCTGTACACGCTCATCCTTGATGACGCCACTCCAGTTCATACCGAAGGCGAAGTCATACTTGTTGGCATCAGCATCGGTATATGGAGTCATATCGCGTGGCACATCCTCGTTCTGCTCCTCTACAGTCTTCATATCTGCAGGGAACTGACAAGGAAGCAAGCCTGAAGGCTCAGCCTTACCGCTGATCATATCCAGGAATGGCTGATTACTAGTACCGAAGCTTACGAGGATCGCACTTGCATTCTCTTCAACGCCAGTCATGACAGTAGGCTTGCTGGCCTGCAGACACACGATGACAGGCTTCTCTCCCATCTGCTTACGTGTCTGCTGTACGATGGTCATATCGTCACAGTTGTAAGTCTTGATGGTCTTACCAAGATACGAACGGTTCATATAGTCATAAGAACCACCGTTGGTAGTCATGTTGTTGCCAGAGACACTCTTCTCACGTGCATCAACAGCAGTGTAATCAGCATACTGGAGGCTGATTGGCATGAAACCGTTGCCACCTTTCTTTTCATCAGCCACATCATATCCAGCACCAGAAGCAGGACTCTCGATGAAACAGATAGCGAAGTCTGCCTCAGCAGGATTCTCCACTACCTCATAATACTTACCTACGAGTGCCAGATCCACAGGATAATCCCAACGATCCTCACCCATCAGGCCGAAGAAGGTAAGAGTAGGAACATAATGACGCTTAGCAATATAAACTTTCTGCTTCTCCTGAAGTGGAAGGGTATTCTCGTGATTCTTGAGCATGACAAGGCTCTTGAGCTGTGCATTGTAGCCAGCCTCCATAAACTCAGGCTTACCCAGAATAGCAGCAGTCTCTGCAGGATCGAGATAAGGATTCTCAAAGAGACCTACACGGAAAGAATTCAGCAACAGACGACGAGCCGACTGATGGAAACACTCTGTCCAAGCCTCCTCACCAAACTCTTCACAACCTAACTTATAAGCCTCGAGGACAGGACCCTTTGCATTATTGCCACCGAACTGATCGACACCAGCCTTCAGAACAGCATAATGACGCTCAGCAACAGTCAACGTCTCTGTACCCCAGCACTTACCATCGAACGAACCCATGGTAGCATTATCGCCTGTAATCATCCAGTCAGTGCAGACCACTCCATCGAAACCAGCCTCACCACGGAGCTGATCAGTGATCATCCACTTGCTATAACCAGCACCTACGTTGTTTCCGGCAGGATCCTGATCAAGCAGGATATTATACATTGGCATGACAGCAGACGCCATCTTAGTACCACCATTAAGTGCAAAAGCACCTTCAACGAATGACTTACGATGAAGATCAGCCTTACCACCAGGGAAGATGGCAAACTTACCATAGTTATAATGAGAGTCACGACCAGACTCAGGAGCACCACAGCCATACCAGTGTTTTACCATGGCATTGACCGAACCTGTACCCCATCCATCAGCAATCACCTTATCTGCAGGAGACGTCTGGAAGCCATCACAATAAGCGCGAGCCATATCGGTAGAAAGATTAGGATCTTCGCCGAAAGTACCAGAGAAACGGCTCCAACGTGGCTCTGTAGCGATATCTACCTGAGGAGAGAGAGCTGTAGCAATACCCAAAGCGCGATACTCCTGTGCAGCGATCTGACCGAACTGCAACATCAATTCAGGATCGAACGTAGCAGCTAAACCAAGCGTAGTAGGCCACTGCGAGATCGTACCGCCTGAGCCATAATTATACTCTGCAGTAGCGGCTGTCTCATGACGAGGATCAGAACTGTTATTAGCAGGAATACCATGATTCAAGCCTTCAACGAAAGCCTGCACGTTGTTATTCCAGCGAGCTGCCACCTCAGGACTCTCGACCTTAGTGACAAGGACAGCGCGAAGATTATCTTCCGAGAGGAACTGACGCTGCTGCGCCGTAATCGTATCAGCAGGAACCGCCTGATGTGCACTATATAGCATCAAACCGGCAATCTCCTCGATGCTCAACTGCTGTGCCAGATCCGTAGCACGCTCATCAAATGAGAGACGCCAGTCCTCGTACTTATCAAGCACGCCATTGCGATTCAAGTCCTTGAAGCGATAGCCATCCTGTTCGATGAGCTTAACGCCAGAGGTTGGTGAATAACCGAGTGTAGCACCACCTGACTGAGTAACCAGGATGTACTGTCCCATATCTGTCTCCGTAATCTGAGGAGACGTGCAAGCTGTAGCCAGAAGAGCAACAGGCAAAAGATTTAAAGATTTTTTCATATAACTACTATTATTGTGTTTCCTAATAAATCCTTCATAGAAATATATCCTTATAACTCCTTTATAGAAATATATCCTCATAAATTCCGCCAAAGAAATCATAGGAAATCAAAAGCTGACTGATTTTGTTTGATTTCTTTGATGGATTAAATATTGATGGAGCGATAATAGAACTATGGCAGGTGTTTCGTAATATAATTCATAAACGTCTCACGATAAGCATCGGTGACACGAATGATCTGATCACCGATATACACGCAATCGTTTCGGTCAATGCTACGGATATGTCGCAACGAGATGATATATGAACGATTGATTCGCATGAACATCGACGATGGCAGCATCTCCTCTGCAGCAGAGAGCGTGAGGTGTGTCACCAGAGGCATCTTCTCTCCTTCTATCGAGAATTTCAGATAGTCCTTCATACCTTCCACATAGACGATCTTTGAGAGGTCTATACGACGAAGCTCACCATCTACCTTTAAGAACACACCATCAGGAGCAGGTTCAGCGACGGCCGTACGAGCCTCTGTATTCGCTGCAATTTCTTCGGTGGCATTTCTATTGTCTGCAGCTCCTAACGCCTCTCTGGCCTTGTCTACAGCCGCCTGGAACTTCACATATCGTATTGGCTTCAGCAGGAAGTCAAGTGCATTGACCTCATAGCTCTCAAAAGCATAATCCTTGAAGGCGGTAGTAAATATCACACGAGTACGACGGTTATCAATAGCATGAGCCAGCTCCATACCATTGAGATCCGGCATCTGGATATCCAGGAAAAGCAGATCAGACGGATTCGCACGTAAAGCATCCAGGGCAGCAATACTGTCCGTATAAGATCCTAATAACTGCAAATCTGGAGTACGCTCTACGAACGTCTCCAGCAGTTTTACAGCTAGTGGCTCATCATCGACGATTATACAAGTCATATTTAGTGAGGAGTGAGGAGTGAGGAATGAAGAGTGAGGAGTTAGGAGTTGATGGCTACTCGAATCTTGAATTGATTCTCTTCTACCTTCTGATCCCATACATACTTCTTCGGATAAAGCAGATCCAGGCGACGGCGAGTATTCTCTAATCCGATGCCAGAACCGCTGTGGTCAGCATCTCCCTTAGGAAGATTGGTATTTGAGCAATCAAAGATAATCTCTGCCTCACTGGTCACCTGCAGCTTGATATTGATTTCCGAGGCGACATTGTTACTTACGCCATGTTTGAATGCATTCTCAATAAAGGAGATGAATAGCAATGGTGCGATGGAAATCTGCGAAGGAGTATTTATAGGGAAATCTACGTTGACCGTCGTGAGGTTCGAACATCGCAGCTTCATCATACTGATATAGTTCTGCATGAACTCTATCTCACCATTCAACGGGACACTAGGCTTATTACTCTCATACAAGGCGTAGCGAAGGAGGTCAGAAAGCTGTGCGATGGCATCCTGCGCCTGATCAGGATCGATCTGAGTAAGAGAAGAAATGTTATTGAGCGAATTGAAAAGGAAATGCGGATTGAGCTGATTCTTAAGCCATGTAAGCTCGGCCTCTGCGCTCTTGCGACGCTCCTCCTCCAGTTGACGCTGTACGCCATGAGAACGCAGATAACTACGCAGAGCAAACGCTGCAAAAGCCACGATGAGATGGATGAAGAACGTGGTACCCATCAACGAATAGAAACCAGCCTGTGCAGGTTTTGGCAGCATCGATACATCGCCGAAGAAGAAACGGTGGTTGACCAATACGAGCAGCAACACCGTAGCCACAATAAAAAGGACTTTATGATCTCGGAAGAAGAGATATGGCACAAGCACATAGAAGCTGACCATATAAACCACAAACATAGGGCTCAGGATCGTCATGGCCTGACCAAAGAAAATCCAATGGCGAGGAGAACTAGGATCCATCAGATAGCTTACACCAGCCGGAGCAAGGATCATGATGACCCAGACGACCAATTGGATAATCAGCAGAACAATATTTTGTTTGACGAGTGGTTTCATCGTTCGATCAAGGATTAATATAAGGTTTTACGGTGCAAAAATAAAGATCTTCCCGCAGATTTCCAAATAAAATAATGAATATGTGATAAGGTAATGTGAATTTGGAGGAAATCTGCGGGAAAATACTTAAAAAGACCTATTTTAGTAACATCAAATATATATGATTACATACCCTGGAATACGCCATTGATCTGCTCGCTGCTACTCTTAACTTCGAGTACATCGCTCTCAACTTCAGTGCGACGTGTCTGCTGCTTGAGCTTGAGATCACCGAAGCGATAGGTAGCGTTAGCCATGACGGTACACATAGAGATCTTGGTTTCGCTCTCGTTGGTATAACCTGCACCCTCTGAAGTGATCTTCATATTCATGGTGCTGTGGAATGGATTAACCGTATTGATACCTACGCTGAGACGATCGTTGAGGAAAGTCTTGGTCAAACCGAGCATGTGCATGTTCATACCAGCTGAAGTACCCTGGAGAGTTACAGATGGAGTATTGATCATGAACATAGCCGAGAGCTTGAGATCCCAAGGCAAAGTCTGCTGGAGGTTGATCATGGCCATCTCCTGGAGGCCGCTGTTCTTATAACCCATTTGCGAAGCACGGAGGTCGATGTACGAAGTGGTGCTGTTGAGAGTCAGGCGAGTCTTTGGAGTAAGGCTCAATGATGCGAAGAGGCTCAATGCAGTATTCTGACGCTGACCGATGTTGCCATAGGTGCTGTAGAGTACGTTGTTATCGAGGTAGCCGTAAGACTCGATACCATTGTCGAGGTAAGAGTAGCGCAAGCTGGCGTTGAACATTGCAGTAGCAGAGAAGTAGTTGTAAGTGAACTGGAGGTTGTGAGAAGTCTCTACCTCGAGGTTTGGATTACCGAAGCTTACGTTGTGGAGATCCTGGGTGTTACGATAAGGATTTAGGACCGAGATACCAGGACGGCTGATACGCATGTTATAGCTCAATGTCAAGTTGTTGCCGAAGGTTGGTGCATAAGTCAAAGTGAGGTTTGGTACCCAGTTGTTATAAGTAAGGCTGAAATCCTCACCATTACCCTTATTATAAGTCACATCCTGTGAAGTGAACTCATAGCGGAGACCACCCTTCAAAGTCAGCTTACCCAAGGTCTGTGAGAAGGTACCATAGAGTGCTGCGATCTGGTTCTGATGCTCATAGTCGAGCAGATCAGAGATACTGGTGCTCGTACGATAGACGTACTTACCACCTGCCTCGAAAGTATTGGTTGCAGAGAGAGGCTGCACATAGTCGAGCTGCAAGGTATGCTCCTGCATGTTGTTCTTATCCACGCGGTCATAGTCAGGCATATTGATACCCTCATACTCAGTAAGCATATCGTTCTTACGAGGCGAAGTGCTGAAGCGATAAGCAGCGGTCAGAGAGTGACGAGGATTATCCTCATAGGTATGCATATAGTCGACACTGGCGTTGACCGAGGTGCTGGTCATCTTGTTGTTATTTGTCTGCGAATACTCGCTGCCAGGAACGGTGCAGGTTTCCATCTCCATGTCGCTCTTCGAATTCATATTCATCAGGCTGACAGTTGCAGATACGGTGTTATGCTCATCGATCTGGTAGTTAGCATCCACTGTTGCGAAAGTCATGTTGTTGCCACCCGAAGTAGTAGTTGTAGAAGTGACAGTCGAACCAGCATCCAGATTGTGACGTACGTTAGTAGCATCAACGGCTGGAGTATTCATATACATCTCGCTGGCATTGACCGAGAGAGTGAGCTTATCCTTCTGCGTCATGACATAGACGTTACCACCATTCATACGGTTACCGCTCTGCAGTGCGATGCTACCAGTGTAGCCTTCCATACCCTGCTTCTGATCGGTTACGAAGTTGAGGATACCACCTACGCCTTCAGCATCGTACTTAGCGCCAGGATTGGTCATTACCTCGATGTGCTTGATGCTCTGAGCAGGAATGGCCTTGAGCACGTCCTTAGGACTACCGCTCAACATAGGGCTTGGCTTACCGTTCATAAAGATCTGGAAGTTTGAGCTACCATTCACCTGGATGTTATCCTCACCATCTACGGTTACCATTGGCACCTTACGGAGCATCTCGAGCAAGGTATTGGTCTTAGCATCAGGATCATCGTTGACGCTGTAAGCTATCATATCACCTTCCACTTTGATAAGAGGCTTCTGTACGGCTACAACCACATCGTCGAGGCTCTGAGCCGATTCGCTGATCTCAAGACGGCCAAGGTCAACACTCTTCTGACCGCTGGTGACGGTGAACTCCTTAGTGATAGGAGTACGACCGATGCTGGTGATGAGGAGCGTATACTGACCCTTGCTCTTCAAAGTAAGGTTGAACTTACCGTTAACGTCAGTAGTACCCATAGCAGCGGCCTTACTGTTCTCCTGCTTCACGCCGGCCTTCCATACACGGAGCGTTGCCATTGGCTCACCTTCCTGTGTCAACGAATCGACTACACAACCGATGATGTCGATGCTCTGAGCAGGAGCTTCTGCCGTAGCTTCAGATTCAATACTATTGTTCGATGCATTGCTGGTTGCAAATGCTGGAGCTGCTACCAATGAGGTAAGAGCGAGGCTTAGGATAACTGACTTTTTCATAATGTTATATTTTTTAATGATTAATATTCGAGTTTGAGAAGTTTGTCATTTTTGTTTTTTGACGCTGCAAAGTAACGACATTTTCACACGATATAAAAATAGATTTCGACGAAATCCCCCCTGTATTTCGACGAAATCCTTCACTATTTTGTCAACTTTCGATAAAAACCATGATTTCCTTCGATGAAACCCGACGATTACCTGAAACTGCGAGTTTATTTTTTACGAAGAAAAGACGCTGTTAGACATCAGAGGGAAAAAATCTATCCCTTTCTTAAAAAAAATTCAGGAAACTCTTGTTAAAACCACAAAAAATTCGTATTTTTGCACGCGTTATTGTTTTTTATCCCGCCTTTTAAATTTATAAAAGAAAACTACTATGCAAATAGGATTTGATAACGACAAATATCTCAAAATCCAATCTGAGCATATTAAGGAGCGTATTGCCAAGTTCGGCAACAAACTGTACCTCGAGTTAGGAGGAAAACTCTTCGATGATCATCATGCCAGCCGCGTACTGCCAGGCTTCCAGCCAGACAGCAAGCTTCGCATGTTCAAGCAGCTGGCTGACCAGATTGAGATCGTCATCGTCATTTCAGCTCTTGACATTGAGAAGAACAAGGTACGTCAGGACCTCGGTATCACTTACGACATGGACGTACTCCGTCTGCGCACCGAGTTCATGAACCGTGGCTTCATGGTAGGCTCAGTAGTCATTACCCACTACAACGGCCAGAGCAGCGCTGACACCTATCGTCAGAAGCTTGAGCGTATGGGTATCAAGGCTTATTACCACTACACCATCGAAGGCTATCCACACGACGTAGCACTCATCGACTCAGACGAAGGCTTCGGCAAGAATGACTATGTAGAGACCACTCGCCCACTCGTCATCGTTACAGCACCTGGTCCTGGCAGCGGCAAGATGGCCGTATGTCTCAGCCAGCTCTATAACGAGCATAAGCGCGGCATCACAGCCGGCTATGCCAAGTTCGAGACCTTCCCAGTGTGGAACCTCCCACTCAAGCATCCAGTCAATATCGCCTACGAGGCAGCTACCGCCGACCTCAACGATGTCAATATGATCGATCCATTCCACATGGATGCTTATAACAAGATTGCCATCAACTACAACCGCGATATCGAGATCTTCCCAGTCCTCAACGCGTTGTTCGAAGGCATCTACGGCGAGAATCCATACAAGTCACCTACCGATATGGGTGTCAACATGGTAGGTTACTGCATCTGCGACGATGAAGTCTGTGGCAAAGCATCTAAGGACGAGATCATCCGTCGCTACTACACCGCACTCAACCACATGGCCGATGGTGATGGCAACGAGCATGAGGTCAGCAAGATCGCACTCCTCTTCAAGCAGGCCGGCATCAACAGCGCATACCGCAAGACCACCGTATGGGCACGTGAGCAGAAGGAGCAGACAGGTCACACCTCTTCAGCCATCGAACTTGAAGACGGCACCATCATCACCGCACATAGCAGCGAGCTCCTCGGCTGTAGCGCCGCACTCCTCATCAACACGATGAAGCATCTGGCAGGTATCGATCACGAGCTGAAGCTCATTCCACAGAATATGATCGAGCCAATCCAGAAGACCAAGGTAGAGTATCTCGGTGGCCACAATCCACGCCTCCATACCGATGAGGTACTCGTAGCACTCAGCGTACTCTCACAGCATGATGAGAACTGTCGCATGGC
>JAZUIL010000047.1:0-9190 GCA_045642245.1 Bacteroidales bacterium | reverse complement strand
GTTCCCCAAGATGACTTACTCATTGAGGAACTTACCGTCTATCAGAATCTCTACTATACAGCTCAATTGTGCTTCTCTGGCATGTCGGCAAAAGAGCTAGACAAACGAGTTATTCAAGTTCTGTCACAACTCGATCTTCTGCCAGCAAAAGACCTTAAGGTTGGATCTGCCATAAATAAGTATATCTCCGGCGGACAGCGTAAACGTCTGAATATTGCTCTTGAGTTGATTCGAGAACCGGCCGTTCTCTTCCTCGACGAACCAACGTCAGGTCTTTCTTCTACCGACACTGAGAAAGTCATTCTTCTTCTGAAAGAACAGACATTCAAGGGAAGGCTTATCGTAGTCAATATCCATCAGCCGTCAAGCAGTGTATATAAGATGTTTGACCGACTTTGGTTATTAGACAAAGGAGGATATCCTGTGTTTGATGGTAATCCGATTGAGTCGGTGACTTATTTCAAAGGATTGGCTAACTATGCCGATTCGGACACTTCGACCTGTCCAACATGCGGTAATGTTAATCCGGAAGTGGTGCTTAATATTATTGACGAGAAGTCTCTTAATGAGCAAGGCCTCCTCACCGACCGTCGTAAGGTAAGCCCTCAGGAATGGCATGAATTGTATCTTAAGAACCGGCCTCAACAAGATCCGGTCAAGACGTACGACATTCCTGTAACCAAACAGAAGAAGCCCGGAGCATTCGGTCAGTTTATTATACAACTGAAGCGCATCTTTGCAACAAAGGTTACCAATCTCCAGTATTTGCTAATAACACTGCTGGTATCTCCTATGTTAGCCTTTATCTGTGGTATGCTTACGCGGTATACGCCAGAGACTGGTTACACAGTGATGGAGAACAAGAACTTTGTAACCTTCCTCTTCATGGCCGTCGTAGCATCTATTTTCATTGGAATGATCGGTGCGGCCGAAGAGATCATCAAAGATCGGGCTCTGCTACAAAGAGAAAAGTTCCTGCATCTGTCCTATGGCAGCTATATCTCCTCGAAGATATGTTTCATGGCCATAGTCTCATTTATTCAGACATTATTGTTCACAATAGTTGGACAGATGGTAATCGGGTTCCATGACCTGTTCTTCATTTGGTGGATGATTCTGTTTGCAGCCTCATTCCTGGCATCCCTGACAGGACTCTGGCTATCTCAGACGCTCACCTCCGTTGTATCAATCTACATCACAATTCCGCTTTTGCTGATCCCTCAGATTCTCCTTTGCGGACTCGTAGTTGACTTCAACGATCTTTCATCAAAGAGCACCACAGGTAATGTTCCTGTCATTGGCAATCTCATTCCATCAAGATGGGCATTTGAGGCTATTGCAGTAACGACATATACTGACAATGCCTATGAGAAGCCATTCTTTGAGCTGGACAAGCAGAAGTACGAAAACGAGTACTACAGAATGGCTTATCTGTATGAGCTCGAATCTCAGCTGGAAACCTGGCACGATGAGATAGAAAATGGAAAGGAGGTTAAGCCTGTACATGAAAAGGTATTGAGCAACGAACTTCCGTTCCTTGGAGAGTATATTAAAGATATGGCACCTTATACAGGGGAAATATCAAATTATATTTCACTCAAACAGTATTTTCATGCTTGCGATAGCGTGTTGACTGCCATAGGCAATGAAGTAACACTCGAGGCAGATCGCGAATTACGCAAGAGGCGTGACCAGATGGGAGGACGAGATGCATTCCTGCAACTGAAAGCAGACCACTTCAATTCGAAATTGGAAGAAGTCGTCAGAAACCTCAGTTCTAAGAATATGCTTGAAGTTGTCAATGGTCATTTAGTACCTCGAGCAGCATTTGTATATCTTACGCCTAGAAGCACCAATGGCAATGCACCGTTCTATAGCCCAGTCAAGCGTATAGGAAACATTGAACTACCTACTCTATGGTTCAATCTTCTCGTTCAGGCGTTGATGGCTTTGGTGGTATCAGTTCTGCTATACACTAATGCATCCAATAGAGTATTAACAAAAAAGAACTGATCAGCAAATAGTCGCTGACCACATTATATATAATATAATATAATACAAATAAAAATATTCATAAACAATTAAAACAATTAATCAAAATGAAAAAGATTGCATTCGTTTTCGCAACTGCAGCCATGCTCGCTGCATGTACTGGTAACAAGCCACAAGAGCCTGCTCAGGAGGCAACAGAGCCAGCTGCTACCACTCGCGTAGCTAAGGAGATCCCTGAGAACTTTGAAGAGCAGCAGATCAAGGCTGGCATGTCTGTACAGCTTGATAGCCTCACCGCTTGCTGGCTCCGCGTTGGCAAGAGCCCAGTTCAGGTTAGCCTTGAGCAGAAGAGCGTTACCCTTTCTGATGATCAGAAGAAGGTTAAGCCAGATTACCTCATGAATCCTGCAGAGATCATGGACAAGCTTGAGTCTCTTTCTCTCAAGTATCGTGCACTCAGCGTTTTGGCTATCGATAAGGGTGTAGCTGACGCATATGAGATGACCGACGTTTATTCTGAGCCAGTATCTAAGCTCACCGCTGAAATCAACGATCCTGCTATGAGCTATATCCTTGAGAATGGCTCTGAGAATAGTGAGGTTTCTAAGATTTATGAAATCGAAGAGCAGAATGGTCGTGCAAACTACTTCTGGGAGTCAGCAGCTACCGGCATCATCGAGCAGCTTTATGTCCTCACCAAGAACCAGGATATGTTCCTTGCAAACTTCACTGATAAGGATGCTGAGGATATCACCTATCGCGTAGTTCTTTTGATTGAAGCTTATGAGGACCTCAGCGAGTACAATCTTGAGCTCCGTAAGCTCTATAACGTACTTCTTCCACTTGAGGCTCTTGATGCTATCACCGTTGATCAGCTCCGTGAGCAGCTTGGTCAGGTTCAGGGTCAGGTTGAGCAGGCTCGTGCAGCTCTCTTCCTCTAATTGACTATCTGACTACCTAATTATATATCGGGATTGGAATGGCTCTATAGCAAATAGTAGCAGTCATCTCCAATCCCGATTTACTAAAATGCCTATACCCATTTATACCTAAAAAAACTAATAGAGCATGAATGATACTCTTGATCGCCTCCATAGGGCAATGATCAGATTTGATGCAGGGGATCCTTGCCGCATACAACACCTCACAAAAGTATGGTCATATGCCGCTCTTATCGGAAGAGAAGAAAGACTCAGCGATGAACAGCAGTTCATCTTAGAGAGTGCAGCACTTCTTCACGATATAGGAATACATATTGCCGAACAGAAATACGGACATCAGAATGGGAAGCTTCAGGAACAGGAAGGTCCGGAGGGTGTACGTTCTGTTCTTGGTGAGATCGGGGGTTATACTCAAGAGCAAACCGAACGAATCTGCTGGCTTGTGGCTCATCATCATACCTATCATGCTTCAGAAGATATCGACTACCAGATCCTCATAGAGGCTGATTTTCTGGTCAATCTTTATGAAGATCAAGAGCCAAAAGAAGTAGCAGAAAAAGTCTGTTCAAACATATTCCGGACGAAAAGCGGGAAAAGCTTATTGAAAGATATGTTCCTAACAGAATACACATTTTAATAACGTCATTCTAATCTGACATTCGAATGAAAACCACTCTTATCTCAACGGTTCTTCTATTTGCATGCTATAATAGCATCAATGCACAGGAAAAAACTTATCTGAGTAATCTCCCTTATTACGTAGAGAATCTTGAAGTCTTCGGAGAAGGCCAAGAAGATGGAAGAGCCTTTCATATTCCAGCAAATAGCATTTCGCTCAACGGAACCTGGAAGTTCCTTTATAGCGAGAGTCCATATAATATTCCACAAGACTTTTTCCGTCCATCTTTCAACGACCGCAAATGGTCAAACATAACAGTTCCTCAGAACTGGGAAATGCAAGGATTCGGACAGGCTCTCTTCCGTAACGTCTCTGCACCTTTCGCCACAAACACACCTCAGGCGGCCCTTGATGCCATGCACAAGGCAAGAGGAGGCCGTGGCCCTGTAAGGGTAGCAGAAGCACCTAAACCCTATTCAGTTACACCTCCAGAGATTCCGATGGACGTCAACCCTACTGGTGCCTACAGAACCTCCTTTACCATTCCATCGTCATGGAAAGGAGATCAGGTCTTTCTCCGATTTGAGAAAGTGGCCTCAGCCTCGTTTGTCTGGGTCAACGGACAGCAAGTCGGATATAACGAAGGCGCTCAGGAGCCATCAGAATACAACATTACAAAGCTGGTAAAACCTGGTAAAAATACCCTTTCGGTACTCGTCTTAAAATACAGCGACGGATATTATATGGAAGGACAGGATTACTGGCGACTTGCCGGCATCTTTGACGATGTCACCGTCTATTCGACACAAGATGCCAGAATCTGGGATTATCAGGTCATCACAGATTTCGATCAGAAATTTACAGATTCAGACGTAAATCTTGCGATTGAACTTCGCGCCTACAATACTACTAAGGACGGGTATTCCCTTACAGCAGAGATTGCCAAAGACGGGAAGAGCGTTGCTAAGCTTTCAAAAGATGCTATCTCTATCAAAGCCGGCAGCAGCGAGACCATCCGCTTTACTACGAAAGTAGCCTCTCCTGCCAAGTGGACAGCCGAAACGCCTGAACTATACACCCTTACCATGACGCTCAAAGACGCTGATGGCAATACGGTGGATAGTATGGTCAAGAACATGGGATTCAAAAAGACAGAGATCAAGGATGGCGTATTCTATCTTAATGGTAAAGCGATTAAGGTCAATGCGCAGTGCTCACACATGCAGCATCCAGTTCTCGGTCATGCCATGGACGAAGCAACTATCCGTAAGGATATGGAGATTCTCAAGCAATTCGGTTTCAATGCTGTCAGAACATCCCACTACCCTCCTGTCAACGAGTACCTCGATCTGGCCGATGAGTATGGACTTTACATCATCGATGAAACCGGCGACGAGGCACATGCCACCGAATGGATCTCCTACATGCCAGAATTTATCCCGATGTATCAGGAGCGAGTACGCCAGATGGTGCTTCGTGACCGCAACCATGCCTGTGTACTCTTCTGGAGTGCAGGTAATGAATCGGGCGAAGGTCCCAACATCGGAGAAGTAATCAAAGAAGGAAGGAAGTACGATCCGACCCGATACTGGATGTATGGAGGCAATGCGCCAAAGCATCCTGCAGAAGATATCGTAGGTCCTCGATATCCTATTCCGATCGAGCATGAGATGTCCTATGGTGTAGATGTCACAGACAAGCGTCCTTCATTTATGGACGAATATCTTTCTGTGGCAGGCAATGCCGGTGGTGGATTAGATGATTTCTGGCGTGAGATCTATGATCATCCATCACTGATGGGTGGTGCTATCTGGGATTTCGTAAGCCCAGGATTACTTGAGCGTGTCCGAATACTCGAAGACAAGTCTCCTTATGCCACCAAGGCAAATATCATGGGTAATGCCAAACTTGTGAAAGGTAAGACAGGTCTTGCTATTGACCTTGGTAAGTCCGAACAATGGGTACAGGTTTATCGTGGTGATAACGTTGAGATCAGTGGCAACAAGCTTACTCTCACCCTCGACATCTTTCCACGTGCTTATAATAAGAGCGGTGGATATATGATTACGAAGGGCAATAATCAGTATGGACTTAAGCAAGCAGGAGACAAGCAGATTGAGTTCTATATTGACAATGGACAGCGAATCAGCCTGATGGGAGAACTGCCATCTGACTGGGAAAATAAATGGCACAACGTATGTGCTGTCTATGATTCAGAGAAGATGTCTATTTTCATCGACTCAAAGGAAATTGCCAGTCAACCGGCATCTGGCTACCTCCGCAATCTTCCTATCTCAGTATGTATCGGACGTAATGAGGAGAAACATGGACAGGACATCACCGAATACATCGCAGATGCACTCATCGACAATGTAGGAATCTTTGCCGATGCTGTCACTCCAGATATGGGCTTTGACCCTAAGAAGTCTGCACTATGGCTCGATTTCGAGAAAGAGACAGATGAAGGCACATTCTATACTTATGGTGCAGGCGCACGTACGTATGGTAGTATCTGGCCAGATCGCACTCCTCAGCCAGAGATGTACCAGATGAAGAAGTCGACACAGCCTCTCTGTTTCAAGCTTCTTGATGCCAGAACAGGAACCATTGAGATCTGCAACCATCTCAGTTTTGTCAACGCTTCTGTCTACAACACAACATGGACAATCACTGAAGACAATGATATTATTGCTTCTGGAACGTTGGCGCTCGATCTCGAACCTTCTCAGACAAAGGCTTATACCATCCCATACACCAAGCCTCAGATTAAACCTGGCAAGGAATATCGTCTGAATATCAGCTCTACCCTTTCAAAGGATGAGATCTGGGCGAAGAAAGGCTATGAAGTGGCATGGGAGCAGTTCGAACTGAGCGACTGGAATCTTCCAGCAGCAATTCCTGCTAAACCTGCGGGAGACGTCTCTGTTAAGACCTCCGATGGTAAGATCATCGCTAGTGGTAATGGCTTCAGCTATGCCTTTGATGCTGTCAGCGGTGAACTCTGCGAGATGATTGTCGACGGGAAGAGCCTCCTTACTGAGCCT
Organism: Bacteroidales bacterium; assembly: GCA_045642245.1. Taxonomy (GTDB): domain Bacteria; phylum Bacteroidota; class Bacteroidia; order Bacteroidales; family UBA3663; genus Liminaster. The sequence continues at coordinate 2,594 of JAZUIL010000047.1, read as the reverse complement.
CTGAAACTCAATGTCTGGAGAGCGCCTTTGGCCAATGAGCTTGACGACTGGAACACCTATTCCTCTCGTGCTGCACAAGCCAACAAGCAAATCGGATATGGATCTATCGGACACACTAATACACTTGCGTCCTTGTACTATACGGCAGGACTTGACAATGTCGGCTTCAACCCAATGTCTGTCAATGCCCGTGCAGTAGACGGCTCTGTATATGTGGATGTCAGAGAAATAGCGCTATTCGGAACAGGTAAGGAACAGCAGCTGGATGCTTATGTATTCGGCCGATCAAATGATGGCATAGAAAGTATCTATTCTTACCGTATTGATGCTGATGGTACTATTACTGTCCATCATCACATCAATCCTCAGGGTGAAATGCCAGCGTGGCTGCCACGTATCGGTGTCACCATGTCTCTCAATGGAGCGCTGAACAATGTCGAATGGTATGGCAGAGGTCCTCAGGCTTCTTATCCTGACAGGAAGTCCGGCTATCGCATCGGTATCTATCAGACAAACGTAGAGGATATGTATGAGCCATTTCTCATCCCTCAGGACTATGGCTTGAGAACCGATAACCGCTGGGTAAGATTCACTGATACTCAGGGCTTGGGTCTGCAGTTCAGCGCTGATGAGCCATTCGCATTCAACGCTTATCCATTTACGACAGAGAACCTTACCAAGAGTGTCTATCAGTACCAGTTGCAGAAGAGTGAAGATATCACATTCAATCTCGATTATGCAACAAGTGGCGTAGGATGTACTGCACGTGGCATCTTCGATGCTTACAGAGCTTACCCAATGGGCTACGATCGTACAATCACGATCAAACCAATCTTGAAATAGAGAATCTTTTGTCTATAATATCACCATTGCGTACGCGATGTTGAAATTTTACGTCATGGCATCCTTATCACGGTACCGTGGAAGAGATGCATAGGTCGTGGATTTCAACATCGCGTACCTGTTGTTGAAATTTTACATCGTGGCATCCTTATCACGGTACCGTAGAAGAGATGCATAGACAAATAATTTCAACATCGCGTACTTGTTGTTGAAATTATTCGCCAAGAAACACTAATCGCCACAAAAAAAAGCGAAACAGACACGCAAATGTCCATTTCGCTATATTGCTTATCGCCTCTTTTGGAGGCAATTCTTCTTTTTTGACTTAATATTCCTCCTCGTTGAACGAGAGTTTTAGTACTGTTTATCAGCTAATTACATCTCCATTTCCGATGCTATGTCAAGCAAATTTGGCTCTAAATGAACGCAAAAGACGAAGCTGTTAGTCTTGATTATCAATAGATTAGATTTTCAAAAAGCGAGTTGAAAATATTAATAATATTGTTATAAGACTCATGCAACTGGCCGATATTATTCTTCACTAAGGAGGACGAATATCGTCTTCTTTTGACGGATGAGAATGCCATCTTCCGAATTGCGATGCAAAGATAAGAATAATTTTTGAATTGGCCAAATGTTCCTCTTCTTTTTTTATTCCCTACCCTCATTTTTTTTACGTAGACATGAGGTTTGTAAAATCAAATGTCATACAGAGGCTTGAACAGGTCATCCAGACAGACCTTACTCTGGAAAGCATCGGCATACTCTCCCTGTGCGACACCGAAGGTCGAAATGATGTGGGTGCGAACTCCATGACGTTTGCTTTTGAGTTCGCTGATAAAGCTCTGTTCGCGAAGAATGATCTTCTGGTACTCGGATTTATTGAGTCGATAAATGTCCTTGCTATACTTGATCTCGAATAGCGTGATCATATCTGTTCGTTCGATGATCAGGTCAATCTGGACGGCAGGATTGGATTCCTTGCTTCGCCACGCATAATACTCATGTGGAACTGCGTCCAGACGCAAGGCCTGGACAATCTGACGAACGTGCCACATACAAACTCGTTCGAAAGCCAAGCCATAGAAAATATTCTGAACGGGCAGACCTTCCAAGTTCCGCCAGAAGTGCGGATCGGTGACACGTTTGCGGCAGAAGTTATAATGAAACAGCGTAAACATATCCATCAACTGGTAGATACTTCCCTTCTGTTTACCGCCATCGCTGTACTCTCGCAGAAAGTCGCAGCTGACCAGATCTTCAAGCATGACTGTAAGATGTCCATTGTTCGCAATCTTCAGTTTGTCTGCAATCTCCTCACGAGTGTACCCTTCCTTGTGCGCAGCTAATGTTTCGACAATGCGCATATAGGCTTCTGGTGTTTTGTAAAGCGAGGCAAAGAGGCGGCGGTACTCACCCTTCAATTCCGAGTTTTCGGCAAAGAAAAGGTTGTCCAGATTTTCGGGCACCTGCATGTCAGGTTCAAGCAATCCCAGATAATATGGCACACCTCCCAATGCCATGTATGCCTGTAGTATGGAAAGGCGTGACCAACGGAACTTGCGACTGCGCAGGTATCGCTCTGTCTCTTCGAGCGTGAACTGACGGACGTGCATCTGATGAGTCAAACGGTTGTGCAGGCCGCCCTTGTTGTTGATGAGGTTTCGCATCATCCATGAGGTTGCCGATCCGCATACGACGAACATTACATTGTCCATCCACGCACCTTTGCTATTCCAGAAATAGTCAAG
>JAZUIL010000046.1:0-16671 GCA_045642245.1 Bacteroidales bacterium | reverse complement strand
GCCATTAACGAAGCTCTTACGGTTATTCGTCCCGACGGTCGTGAGTTGATCATCGAGGTTCAGCAGCATATTGGAGAGAATTCTGTGCGTTGTGTCGCTATGGATTCTACCGATGGTTTGCGTCGTGGCTTGGAGGCTAAGGCTACAGGTGCTCCAATCACCATGCCTGTCGGCGATCAGGTTAAGGGTCGTCTGTTGAATGTAGTCGGCGAAACCGTCGACGGTATGAAAACCCTCAGTAAGGAGGGCTCCTTCCCTATTCACCGTGAACCACCTAAGTTCGAGGAGTTGAAGACTTCGCAGGAGGTTCTATATACCGGTATTAAGGTCATTGACCTGCTCGAGCCATATCTGAAAGGTGGTAAGATCGGTTTGTTCGGTGGTGCTGGTGTAGGTAAGACGGTATTGATCATGGAGCTGATCAATAACATTGCCAAGAAGCACAACGGCTTCTCCGTATTTACAGGTGTAGGCGAGCGTACGCGTGAGGGTAACGACCTGCTCCGCGAGATGATCGAGTCAGGCGTAATCCGCTATGGCGAGAAGTTCAAGGAGGGCCTTGAGGAGGGCAAGTGGGACTTGTCTTCAATCGACTACGAGGAGGTTGCCAAGTCTCAGGCTACCCTCGTGTATGGCCAGATGTCTGAGCCACCAGGAGCACGTGCTTCGGTAGCCCTCTCTGGTCTGACCGTCGCTGAGTCGTTCCGTGATTCTGACGCTATCGGTACTTCGAAGGATATCCTCCTCTTCATCGATAACATCTTCCGTTTCACCCAGGCAGGTTCTGAGGTTTCGGCTCTTCTCGGCCGAATGCCATCAGCTGTAGGTTATCAGCCTACCCTTTCTACAGACATGGGTAAGATGCAGGAGCGAATCACTTCTACCGTCAAGGGTTCTATCACCTCAGTTCAGGCTGTCTATGTGCCTGCCGATGACTTGACTGACCCTGCTCCAGCTACCACCTTCTCGCATCTCGATGCTACTACCGTACTTTCGCGTAAGATCACCGAGCTCGGTATCTATCCAGCTGTAGACCCATTGGATTCTACTTCGCGAATCCTCGATCCAAATATCATCGGTGAGGAGCACTACAACTGTGCACAGCGCGTTAAGCAGATCCTCCAGCGTAACAAGGAGCTTCAGGATATCATCGCCATTCTCGGTATGGACGAGCTCTCTGATGAGGATAAGCAGACCGTAAACCGCGCTCGTCGCGTTCAGCGTTTCCTCTCTCAGCCATTTACCGTGGCAGAGCAGTTCACCGGTGTGAAGGGTGTAATGGTCAACATCGAAGATACCATCAAGGGCTTCAACATGATTATGGACGGTGAGGTCGACTACCTGCCAGAGCAGGCGTTCCTCAACGTCGGTACCATCGAAGAGGCTATTGAGAAGGGTAAGAAGTTGATGGAGGCTGCAAAGGGATAACCCTTAATTGATAATTAATAATTGATAATTGACAATTGGCTTCGCGCTAGCAACTGATTTTTAGCTGCAATTATCGATTATCAGAGGATTAATTATCCATTATCAATTTTCAATTATCAATTAGTCAATGAAGTTGATTATTTATTCCCCAGAGAAGACCGTGTTCGACGGTGAAGTAGATGTTTGTGAGGTGCCAGGTACCAAAGGACGTTTCACCATCCTCAAGGACCATGACTCCATCATCACCACGCTGCAGCCGGGCAATATCCGCTATGTCATCAAGGGCGAAGAGACCCTTCAGCCAGTGACCGGCGGTTATGTAGAGGTGCATAGTAATATCATTTCAGCCTGCGTACAGCTATGATGTTGTGGATTGAAATACTGATAGCCTGCTTCATCTTCTTCGAATCAGTCGTTGTCAGCATCTACAATCTTCTTCAGAAACAGAATCCTGAGCTCACGATGTGGGTTGTCATGGGTTCGAAGCTCCTGAAGATCCTCTTCACCGTGGGTGCTATCTTTCTGGTGCCACGGTTCACAGAGATTCCGATGAAGACATTCGCGCTGGTTACAGTAGGAGTCTATTTCATCAGCATCCTCTTCGAAACAATATTCTTCCTGAAAAAGAATAAGCAAAATGATAACAAAAAATAATAAGGTCTGGACGTTCGTCGCTTGTCTGCTGCTTGCAGTCGGCTTGCTCCTCCCCTCTTCACTCAAGGCCCAAGAGCCGGTAGATGAACCTACCACTCACCATGAGGCCGAGAAGGAAGAAGGTCTGGATGTCACAGCCATGATCTTTGAGCATGTAGGCGACTCGTACTACTGGCACATCACCGACGTTGGTGAGACATCTATTGCCTTGCCATTGCCTGTGATCCTCTATAGCCATCAGACGGGTTGGCACGTGTTCATGTCGAGCAAGTTCCACCACGGCCACGAGGCTTACGAAGGCTTCCACATCGCTCATGAAGGCGAGGAGTATGCTGGTAAGATCGTCGAAGGCGTAGGCGGTGGCGAGTATGTTCGTCCGTTCGACCTCTCTATTACCAAGAATGTAGCCGGATTGCTATTAGCCAGCATCGTACTCTGCTGTCTGATACTCGGTTGCGCCCGTTGGTATAAGAACAAAGATGGCAAGGCTGAGGCTCCTAAGGGTTTCGTCGGTGCGATGGAGATGTTGGTAAGCTTCGTTTATAACGATGTCATCAAGCCAAACATCCCAAAGAATACCGATCGTTACGCTCCTTACCTGCTCACCGCGTTCTTCTTTATCTTCTTTGCCAACCTCACGGGCCTGATCCCTGGTTCGGCAAACCTGACTGGCAACATCGCTGTCACCCTCTGCTTGGCGCTCTGCACATTCGTCATCGTAAATATCTATGGTACGAAGGCTTATTGGCAGGAAATCTTCTGGAACGTTGAGCTTCCAGCTTGGTTGCGTCCAATCATGGCTGTCATCGAGTTCATTGGCATCTTTACCAAGCCATTCTCACTCACCATCCGACTTTTCGCCAACATCCTTGCAGGTCACGCTGCACTTTTGGGTGTCTTGAGCGTTATCTTCCTGACAGCCATCAGCATGCCAGGTGTCGGCAACGGCATCATGTCGGTAGTAAGCGTCCTGCTTGGTATCTTCCTCGACTGTCTGGAGCTCCTTGTAGCTTTCATTCAGGCATTTGTATTCACCATGCTCTCCTCTATTTATATCGGTTTGAGCCAGGTGGAGCATCATCATCACGAATAATGTAAAAACGGCTTGTCGTTTTTACATGTCATTCTGAGCAAAGCGAAGAAACTCACGCGTGAGGTCCTTCACATTCGTTCAGGATGACAATAAAAAAGAAATAAAATAATCATTATATTAACTTTAAAAAATTTACAACTATGCTTTTGGAAATTCTTTCAACTAAGGGTGCTGCCGCTCTCGGCGCAGGTATCGTAGCAATCGGTGCAGGTCTCGGTCTCGGTAAGATCGGTTCTTCAGCTATGGACGCTATGGCTCGTCAGCCAGAGGCTATCAGCAAGATTCAGACTCCTATGATCATTATCGGCGCACTCGTTGAGGGTGTTAGCCTCTTCGCTGTCGTTGTCTGCCTCCTCGCTGCATAATCACCTTCTTTAAAATCCACGCAATATGGACTTGCTAATTCCCGAAAGCGGACTATTCATCTGGATGCTTGTTGCCTTCCTGGTGGTGCTGTTCGTACTGGCAAAGTTCGGTTGGCCTGCCATCACCGGCATGATCGACGACCGCGCTAAGTACATCGACGAGAGCATCGCTAAGGCCAAGGAGGCTAACGAGAAACTCGCTGGTATCCAGGCCGAAACAGCCGCTATGCTGAAGCAGGCTCAAGAGCAGCAGTCAAAGATCTTGGTTGAGGCTGTTGAGATGCGCAATCAGATTGTCGAGAAGGCAAAGACCGAAGCTACCGTGGCCGGCCAGAAGATTCTGGAGGAAGCTAAGCAGCAGATCGCTGTGGAGAAGGAGGATGCTATTCGCGACATCCGTCGTCAGGTAGGCCTCCTCTCTGTAGAGATCGCTGAGAAGGTGCTCCGTCAAAGCCTTAAGACCGACAAGGATCAGATGGCTATGATCGACCGTATGCTGGATGAGCTGGAAACAAAGTAAAATATGGATATTGGAGTTATTGCCAAAAGATACGCCAAGGCGCTTTTAGACTTCGCTGTGGAAGAGAAGTGCGAGGACACTGTCTATCAGGAGATCCTCACCCTCATCCAGAGCTATAAAGACGTGCCTCAGGTAGCTACTGTGTTGGGCAACCCACTCCTACCCCAGCAGCAGAAGGAGCAGGTGCTCTGCTCAGCGGTTTCTACTACTGAGCCAAGTCCTGTCTACAAGAAGTTTGCTGCTCTGGTTGTAGCTCATCGCAGAGAGTCGTTCATGCTCTTCATCGCCCATAACTATGTCACACTCTACCGCGAGCTCAAGCACATCAGCATCGGCAAGTTGATCACTGCCGTCCCTGTTGATGAGAAGCAGGCTAAGCGCCTGGAGGAGATGGTCGAGCGGAATTCTCAGAATTCTGTCGATGTCATCCTCGAGACCACGGTCGATCCTGACATCCTGGGTGGTTTCATCTTCCAGATCGATGATCAGCGCCTCGACGCCTCTGTGCGTCAGCAGTTTGACGCGATCAAGAAGCAGTTTATTGAAAAGAATAAAAGAATCATATAATATCAAAATATGAGTAATATCAAAGCCAGCGAAGTCAGCGAGGTGCTGTTGCAGCAGCTGCATGGCATCGACAACTCTGCACATTTCGACGAGGTCGGAACCGTGTTGACTGTCGGTGACGGTGTAGCACGTATCTACGGTCTGCGCAACGCCGAGATGAACGAGTTGCTGGAATTCGAGAATGGTGTCATGGCCATCGTCATGAACCTGGAGGAAGACAATGTAGGTGCCGTGCTCCTCGGTGGTGCTGAGAAGATCAAGGAGGGTATGGTTGTAAAACGTACCAAGCGCATTGCCTCTATTCAGGTCAATGAGAACATGTTCGGCCGTGTCATCAACCCACTGGGCGAGCCACTCGACGGTATGGGACAGATCGAAGGCGAGAAGTTCGAGATGCCTCTCGAGCGTAAGGCCCCAGGTGTTGTCTTCCGTCAGCCGGTAAAGCGTCCTCTCCAGACGGGTCTGAAGGCTGTCGATGCCATGATTCCTATCGGTCGTGGTCAGCGTGAGCTCATCATCGGTGACCGTCAGACAGGTAAGACCGCCATCGCTATCGATACCATCATCAACCAGAAGGAGAACTATGAGAATGGCGATCCTGTCTATTGTATCTACGTTGCCATCGGTCAGAAGGGTTCTACCGTAGCTTCTCTCGTACAGACTTTGCGCGAGAAGGGTGCTATGCCATATACCGTAGTCGTTGCAGCTACCGCTGCTGATTCGGCTGCCCTTCAGTACTTTGCACCATTCGCAGGTGCTGCCATCGGTGAGTATATCCGCGATACCGGACGTCACGCGCTCGTTGTTTACGATGACCTCTCTAAGCAGGCTGTTGCCTATCGTGAGGTTTCGTTGATCCTCCGTCGTCCTTCAGGTCGTGAGGCTTATCCTGGTGATGTCTTCTATCTGCACTCACGTCTCCTCGAACGTGCTGCTAAGGTTATTGAGCAGCAGGAGGTTGCAGAGCAGATGAACGATCTTCCACCATCGCTCAAGGGTCATGTCAAGGCAGGTGGTTCGCTCACCGCACTCCCAATCATCGAGACCCAGGCAGGTGACGTTTCTGCGTACATTCCTACCAACGTAATCTCTATTACCGACGGTCAGATCTTCCTTGAGACCGACCTCTTCAACCAGGGCTTCCGTCCAGCTATCAACGTAGGTATTTCGGTATCTCGTGTAGGTGGCTCGGCACAGGTTAAGTCAATGAAGAAGGTGGCTGGTACCCTCAAGATCGACCAGGCTCAGTACCGTGAGCTCGAGGCCTTCTCGAAGTTCTCAAGCGATATGGATGCCGTTACCGCCATGGCCATCGACCGTGGTCGTAAGAACAACAAGCTCCTCATCCAGCCACAGTACTCTCCTATGCCTGTCGGTGAGATGATCGCTATCCTTTACTGCGGCACCAAGGGCCTCATGGCCAAGATTGCCGTTGATCAGGTTCCTGAGTTCCAGGAGAAGTTCCTCCAGGTGCTCCGCGCTGCCCATACTGAGGATGTCATCAAGCCACTGGCTGCTGGTAAGATCGACGACACAATCACAGGTATTATCACCGAACTCGCTAACTCTGTTTGCACAGAATTAGCTTAATGATTAATGAATAATTAATAATGAATAATTGTTAGTTTTTGGGATTAACATTGTCGCGTAGAAAACATTCAATTATTCATTATTCATTATTAATTATTAATTGAACAATGGCTTCATTAAAGGAAATCAAAGGTCGCATCGGTTCGGTTGAAGGAACCCTCAAGATTACTTCAGCCATGAAACTCGTGGCTTCTGCCAAGCTTCACAAGGCGCAGATGGCCATCGAGAGCATGCTGCCATACGACCGCCAACTGCATAAGATCATGGTCTCGCTGCTCAGCGGTGATGCCAAGGTCACTACGCCACTCTGTCAGCCACATGACAAGGTGAAGCGTGTGGCTGTGGTCACAATCGCCAGCAACTCAAGCCTTTGCGGTGGCTATAACAGCAACTCGCTGCGCCATACTACCGCATTGCTCCATGAGTATGCCGAGCAGGGATTGACCGATGATGCCATCGACTGCTACGTGATTGGCCGTAAGCTTGATCAGAGCCTCGGCAAGCTGAAAGGCTTCCGTCACATCAAGGATTACGTTGAGAAAGGTGATAATCCTACTTTCGCTACCGCTAAGGCTATTGCCGAGCGCCTGATGAAGGATTACACCGAGGGTAGAATCGACCGCGTGGAGTTGCAGTATATGCACTTCAAGAACACCGCGAGCCAGATTCCTACCCGCGAAGTATTCCTGCCTGTGCAGCTCGAAACTGCTGGTGAGGAAGGAAAAGCCTCTGCCGGCTACATCATCGAGCCGACAGCAGAAGCAGTTCTGAATCAGCTCATTCCTGACGCTCTTTGCATGAAGATCTACACCATCATGCTCGACGCTCAGGCCGCAGAGCACGCAGCTCGTACCGTGGCTATGCAGACGGCTACTGATAATGCCAACGAACTCCTCGACGAGCTTCGCATCCAGTATAATAAGGGTCGTCAGGCCGCTATTACTGCTGAGTTGCTCGATATTGTCGGCGGTTCAATGCAATAAAATCTCTTTGTAAATAGCAAAATACAGAAAACTTAATTATCACCAGCCTGGTTCCAGATTTTGTGACGAGGCTGGTGATATTTTAATCCATTTTGTGCTATCAAAAACCCTAGATAGCACAAAGCACTTTCCGTTTGTTCTATCTGAGTACCTTAATAGGACAAAATGATCTTCATTTGTTCTATCTAGGGTTTTTAATAGCACAAACCAACTCTAGTTTGTTCTATTTAGGTACCTTAATGGTACAAAATACTTTCCATTTGTCCTATCTGGGGCGCAGAATAGCACAGAATAACTTCCGGATGTCCTATTAAGGTACTAGGATAGCACAAAATGAATTATTTTGAAGGAATATTTGGATAGAAAAGAAAAATCCGTTATCTTTGCAACGAATTTTCTAACAAGAATATAGCTATGCAACGTTCAGAAGAACAAACCTTGACCCTTTTGGGTAACAAGAAGACCGTATATAAGCAGGATTATGCTCCAGAGGTACTCGAAACCTTTGTCAATAAGCATCCTGAGAATGATTATTGGGTGAAATTCAACTGCCCTGAGTTTACCAGCCTCTGTCCGATTACAGGCCAGCCAGACTTTGCCAGCATCGTCATTTCATACATTCCTGATGTGAAGATGGTGGAGTCTAAGTCGCTGAAACTCTATCTGTTTTCGTTCCGTAACCATGGTGATTTCCATGAGGATTGTGTCAACATTATCATGAAAGATCTCATCAAGCTCATGGATCCTCGTTACATAGAGGTGACAGGTATCTTCACGCCTCGTGGCGGTATTGCCATCCATCCTTATGCCAACTATGGTCGTCCTGGTACCAAGTATGAGCAGTTGGCTTGGGAGAGATTGGCAAAACACGAATTATAAGGTGATTTATGAATAAAGTTTACGCATATTTCTTATTATTCTTGCTGTCCTTCTCGACTTTCCTGATGGCCGAAGAGAAGCACTTAGTAGGTGGCGATATTTCGCTTCTGCCTCGTTATGAGCAATATAACACACCATACTATGATCAGAATGGTGGCAAGATAGACGATGTTTTGCTTTATATGCGCGATGAGTGTGGCATGAACACCATGCGCGTTCGTCTTTTCGTCAATCCAAAGGTTAGTGAGGCTAAGGATGGTGTCGTGCAGAATCTTGAATATGTTAAGGCTTTAGGTAAGCGTATCAAAGATGCTGGATTGAAATTCTTACTAGATTTCCATTATAGCGATACTTGGGCAGATCCTTCAAATCAGAAGCTCCCAGAAGCGTGGAAAGACTGTAAGACTACGGCTCAGAAAGCAGAACGTGTATATACTTATACCACAGATTGCTTGAATGAACTGAAGGAGGCTGGAGCTATCCCGGATTTCGTACAAGTAGGTAATGAGATTTCGTATGGCATAGTTGGAATCTCTGTGCATCCATATGATGAAACGGGTGATGACTGGCAAGGATTCATCGATGTTTTGACACAAGGATGTAAGGCTGTCCGCGAATGTTGCCCGAAAGCACAGATCATTATCCATACAGAGCGAGTCGCAAAGACAGATGATACAGAGTATTTCTATAAGAAAATCAAAGATTTAGATTACGACATCATTGGTTTGAGTTTCTATCCTATCTGGCATGCTGGATCTGCAACGAAGCCTTTAGCAACTCTTGGAAATACATTAGATAAACTCGCTTCTTCGTTTCCAACCAAGCAAGTTCAGATTGTTGAAACTGCATATAATTACCAGTATTGGCCTACTGATGGTGTGAAATATGATACACGCAAGGTTTGGCCTTGTTCGTCGGCAGGTCAACAGCAATTCGTTAAAGATCTGATTGAGGAACTTGCAAAGCATGACAATGTCAATGGTCTATATTGGTGGTTCCCAGAAGAAAATGGAAACGGAGGACCCAAATATGATAAGAATACTATCGTCATTGATGGTTGGCTGAATCGTGGACTTTGGGATGATGACTCTCACAAGGCTTTGCCAGCATTATATGAATTAAAGAATTACCGCACGGATCTTAATAGTCTTACTTCTCTTGCCGTTGATGCAACAGAAGGAGTGGTGTATGATATTTTAGGTCAGCGTGTTAATGTGATGAAGCGGGGTAATATCTATATCCGCAATGGCAGAAAAATCGTTGTCCGATAATTAACATAGGTTATTGTCATTCAGAACAAATCGAAGGATCTCGCGCGAAACATTTTTATTCGTGTTAGATCCTTCGACTTTGTTCAGGATGACAATTGTGGAATCAGCTCTTTCATTCCTTCGCTTGCACCTTTCTGTATCTGTGTCACAGCACGATATGCTGCTACAGGCTTCGGATCAATGAGCCAGATAGGAGCGTTGGCCGGAGCATATTGCAGCAAGCCGGCGGCAGGGTACACGTTGAGCGACGTTCCTATGACTACCACAATTTCGGCCGTAGTCATCAGTCGTGCAGCGGCTTCGAGGTTCGGTACATCTTCGCCAAAAAAGACGATATGTGGACGGAGCTGAACGCCGCGAGAGTCGACATCACCGAGATGAATATCAGGATTTTCTGGGTCAAGAGGGTAGTGGACCCCATTGTCTCGGCCATCAGCACGTGCTTTCATCAGTTCTCCATGCAAGTGAAGTACATGCTTCGAGCCAGCTTGTTCGTGCAGATTATCCACGTTCTGTGTGATGATTTGCACATCATATTTATCTTCCAGAGAGGCTATCAGGCGATGGCCTTCATTGGGTTTGCAGTCTTTGAACTTACGACGTAGCATGTTATAGAAGTCGAGCAACACTTCCGGTTGACGAACCCATGCATCCTGAGTGCAGACTTCTTCAACCGAATAATTCTCCCATAAACCGTCGCTGTCGCGGAATGTTGAGATTCCGCTTTCTGCGCTCATGCCAGCGCCCGTCAGAAATACGATCCTTTTCATGTTTTTCCGTAATTTCTATGGTTAATAGTAATTATACGGTGACAAAAATACGAATTTTTTGTAAAAAAAGGATAAAAGTATTTCAAAAAAGTACATATATCAAAGATTTTCACTATCTTTGCACCCGCAAAATTGTAAAAACCAATTAAAAACTATAAACAAAATGAAGAAATTTATTCTTGGCATGGTTGCTGTTATTGCTATGGCTTGCAGCATTTCATCATGCAACAACGGTACACCAAAGGCTACCTTCAATGGCGAGATTGACTCTTTGTCATACAGCTATGGTGTTCTTTTCGGAACCCAGTATTCAAACTTCCAGGACAGCAATGTTGTTGTTCCAGATGAGATTATGAATCTTGACAACTTCCTTGCAGGTTTTATCACTGCTATCCGTCGTGATTCAGCAAACCTCAAGATGGATCCAGATGCTGCTCAGATGTATCTCCAGACTTTCCAGCAGGCTCTTCAGCAGAAGATGCAGGTGAAGAAGGATCAGGAGCTTACCGAGAACAAGGCAAAGGGTGCTGAGTTCATGGCTCAGAACGCTACCAAGGAAGGTGTAGTTGTAACTGAGAGCGGTCTTCAGATCCAGATGATCACCGAGGGTACCGGTGCTCAGCCAAAGGAGTCTGATAAGGTGCTCGTAAACTATAAGGGTACTTTGATCGATGGCACACAGTTCGATGCTAACGACAGCATTGAGTTCAACATCAATGGTGTTGTAGCTGGTTTCCGTGAGGGTCTTATGAACATGAAGGAGGGTGGCAAGGCTATCATCACCATGCCTTCTGATCTCGCTTATGGTGATCGTGGTGCTGGTGCAAACATCCCTGGCGGTAGCACTCTTCAGTTCGAGGTTGATCTTCTCAAGATTGTAAAGTAATCAATTTACTTCAAATATTAAAATCGGCGTTTTTCTTTTGAAAAGCGCCGATTTTTTGTGATTTTAGCAAAATATCGAACATTTTGCTAAAAAATAAGTTCAAAAATGATTGTTATATCAAAAAAAGTCGTATCTTTGCCGCAATAATAATCAGTTCTATAAATAAATACTATCTTTTTATGGCCATTGAAAAAATTGATGCCCTTGACAAGAAGATTCTTGACATCGTTACCCGTAATGCCCGTATTCCTAGTAAGAATGTTGCTGTGGAGTGTGGTGTTTCGCGCGCTGCCATTCATCAGCGTATTCAGCGACTGATTGAGTTAAAGGTCATCATTGGCTCAGGTTATAATATCGACCCTAAGATGCTTGGTTTCCAGACTTGTACTTATATCGGTATTCGTTTGGAGCGTGGATCAATGTATCGTGAGGTCGTAAAGTGCCTTGAAGCCATTCCAGAAATCGTCGAATGCCACTTTACCACTGGTCCTTACACTATGCTTTGCAAACTCTTTGCTCGTGATAATGAGCATTTGATGGAGTTGCTCAATAGCCGTATCCAGGGTATTTCTGGTGTTGTAAGTACCGAAACACTTATCTCTCTCGAAGAAAGTATCAAACGTGAAATCAGCATTTGTGGTGGAACACCTCCAGATATGACCACATTCAATGCTGCGGATGACGATTGGGACTAATATAGTGAGGTGTGAGGAATTAGGAATGAGGAGTATTTTTTGCTGCTAACTTTGCTGCTTGGCAATCTCTCAATAACTGCTCTTTCAGTTCTTCCAGCGAATTCATTTTTCGTTCGTCACGTATTCTTTCAATAAAATCTAAAGAGATTATTTGACCATACAGATCGCCTTCGAATCCTATCAGATGGGCTTCGAAGGTGATTTTTTTCGTATTGTCGACCGTCGGACGATAGCCGAGATTGATCATGGTAGGGTAGGTAATACCATTGGATAAAGTGGCAATACCTGCATAGACTCCATTCTCAGGTCGGATCTTGTCATCATTGTGTGGGTCGATATTAGCAGTTGGAAAGCCGAGTTCTCTTCCTAATTTATGTCCGTGAACGACTTCTCCTTGAAGTCTATAAGGAGTTCCGAGCAGCATCGAAGCCTTTTTGACATCTCCTGACACAAGTGCACGTCTTACTTCACTGCTTGAAAAATTAAGTCCACTTCCATCATTGAAAACAGGCTCTTGTAGGACAGTCATTCCACAAGCTTGGCCAAATCGAACATAATCTTCAAATCCTTCACTGCGGTTACGGCCAAAGCGGTGATCATAACCAATCAGAAGCCTGGAGATATGCATCTGCTTGCTTAGGATATTATGAATAAACTGTTCTGCGGTATGTTGGCGTAAATCCTCTGTAAAGTCGAGTAGGAAACAGGCATCAACCCCTGTACTTGATAGCTTCTGAAGGCGTTCTTCGAGCGTATCGACCAAAAGCAGGGGGAAGTCTGGCTGTACAAGGCGACGAGGATGGTTGGCAAAAGTGACAACGGCTGAAAGGGTATTATTTGACAGCGCTTCCTGACGTAGATGTTGCAGCAAATATCGATGTCCACGATGCACACCGTCAAAAAAACCGATGCACGCCGTGTATTGACCCTCTATCTGTTCGAAATTTCTATAAATCTTCATTTTTTCGTCCGAAATATTTGCTTTTTCGAAAAAAAAGCTTTATCTTCGCGCCATCAAAAACCGGTCCTATAGCTCAGTCGGTTAGAGCAGCGGACTCATAATCCGTTGGTCCTAGGTTCAAGCCCTAGTGGGACCACGATACTGGTTTGAAAATTTTCCGTTTGAGAGGATGAGACGAAGTGATTCGGCTTATCCTCGTTTTTTATGAATTTTGATTTTTTCGGGGTGCAAAATTAGACTAAAATTCTGAATTTTGCAAGTTTTCATTTGCTTTTTGCGTATATAAGATAAAAAATGCGTATCTTTGCACCATGATTGTTGCCCAAAATTTACGTAAATCTTTCGGTTCGCTTGAAGTACTTAAAGGTATTGACCTCACTATCAACAAGGGAGAGGTTGTAAGTATTGTGGGCAAAAGTGGTGCAGGAAAAACGACTTTGTTGCAGATTCTAGGGACACTTGAAAAGCCCGATGGACCATCTCCTTCTTTATATATAAATAAGGTAGATGTACTCTCTTTGAAAGACCGGGAATTATCTGCGTTTCGTAATCAGCATATTGGATTTGTCTTTCAGTTCCATCAGCTCCTGCCAGAGTTCTCTGCACTGGAAAATGTCATGATGCCAGCTTTGATTGCTGGGATTCCGAATTCTAAGGCGCGATGTCGTGGACTAGAGTTACTCAATTTCCTCGGTTTGTCAGACAGAGCCTCTCATCGACCCTCAGAATTGTCTGGAGGAGAGAAGCAACGAGTCGCTGTGGCTCGTGCATTAATGAATCAGCCCGATGTGATCTTTGCGGATGAGCCATCCGGATCTTTGGATCTTCAGAACAAACAAGAGCTGCATCAACTCTTTTTTGATCTTCGCAAAGAATTCAACCAGACATTTGTCATTGTCACACATGATGAGTCTTTGGCAAAAATGTCAGATAGGACGATTAGAATGGCGGACGGACGGATAGAGCCCCTACAGACCCAACGGACCCTCCCCCGACCCCTCCACAAGGGAGGGGAGTAATTAGTATCAGTTGATTGAGTTTTTAAGTTTTTTTTAATATAGGATAAAACCCGCACCTTCCCGGGACAACATAGCATTTTACTCCCCTCCCTTGTGGAGGGGCAGGGGGAGGGTCTTTATTTATTATGTTATATCTCTACAACACCCTTTCGCGCACCAAGCAACCCTTCAAGTCTATCACCCCTGGCCGTGTGGGTATGTATGTCTGTGGTCCTACAGTTTATGGCGATGGCCATCTTGGTCATGCGCGTCCTGCTATTACTTTCGACGTACTTTTCCGCTATCTGCAGCATATTGGCTATCAGGTGCGCTATGTCCGTAATATCACTGATGTAGGTCACCTCGAGCATGATGCAGATGAGGGAGAGGATAAGATTGCAAAGAAAGCTCGCCTTGAACAGAAGGAGCCTATGGAGGTTGTGCAGTACTACCTCAATCGTTATCATAAGGCTATGGAAGCTCTTAATGTGTTGCCTCCAAGCATTGAGCCTCATGCTTCTGGTCATATCATCGAGCAGATCAAGTATGTCGAGGATATCTTGAAGGCTGGTTATGCTTACGAGTCGGAAGGTAGCGTCTACTTCGATGTCAAAAAGTATGCAGAGAAGTTCAACTATGGCATTCTTTCAGGCCGTAATGTGAACGAATTACTCGATACCACCCGCGAACTTGACGGACAGAGCGAGAAGCATAATGCTTGTGACTTTGCACTTTGGAAGAAAGCTGCTCCTGAGCATATCATGCACTGGCCATCACCTTGGAGTGAGGGTTTCCCTGGCTGGCATCTTGAGTGCTCGACAATGAGTGAGAAGTATTTGGGAGAGGAGTTCGATATCCATGGTGGAGGCCTTGATCTGCTTTTCCCTCACCACGAGTGCGAGATTGCACAGAGCTGTGCTTGCAAGGGTCATCAGACCGTTCATTACTGGATGCATAATAATATGATTACCATCGACGGCAAGAAGATGGGCAAGTCTTATGGCAATTTCATTACGCTCGATGAGTTCTTCCAGGGCACTCACCCTAAGCTCACACAGGCATATTCGCCAATGACGATCCGTTTCTTCATCCTCATGGCTCATTATCGTTCTACTGTCGACTTTGGAAATGAAGCACTTCAAAGTGCAGAGAAGGGTATGAAGCGTATGATGGAGGGGTATGCTTCGATATCTCGAGTAAAGGTACAGCCATCAGCGTCAAATGAGACAGCAGAGACACTTAAGCAGATCGAGGCTCTAGAAGCTGCAATGTATGAGGCAATGAATGATGATCTTACTACTCCAATCGTAATTTCGAACCTTTTTGAGTTAGTTACATTAATAAATAAGCTCGTTGACGGACAGGTAAAGATCGATCAAGTAGGACTTGACAAGCTTACTTTGGTATTCAAGACCTTCCTTTTCGATATTTTGGGTATGAAAGATGAGTCTTCTGCTGGAGCTGACAATTCAAAGACAGAGGCTTATAAGGGTGCAGTAGATCTTCTTCTTGAACTTCGTGCTCAGGCGAAGGTAAATAAGGACTGGGCAACCTCCGATTTGATCCGAAATCAGATGGCAGCTCTCGGCTTTGCCGTGAAGGATACCAAGGATGGTGCGACTTGGTCTTTATAACCATACGGCAATGGAAGGGATTAATGACTCTCAGGAAGTATCTAAAGGAGGGTTTGAGGGAAATATGTCCTCAGAATATCGGGGTATAAAAATACCCGAAGACCTCAAGTCGGAAATTCGCCGTAAATTGGCTGTGTTGTTTGAGGAAAAAAAGGTTTATCTGGATCAACGTTTGACCTTGGCAAAGTTAAGCAGCATGATAGGTACTAACAACGCCTATTTATCGAGTATGATAAACTACATTTATGAGTGTAATCTGCCGACGCTGATTAATCGATATCGTATCCGAGATGCCCGGCGATTATTGATCGAAGGTAGATACAATATTAAAGATGTATATAAAGTGTGTGGCTTCGTTTCTCGCAGCGTTTTTTATTCAGCGTTTGTAAAAGAGACTAAAACCACCCCTGCAAAATTTGTTAAAAAAAATAATAGATAGTGTGAGTGGTCCAGAAACTTTGGCTTGTTTGGATGGCAAATTGTTTCTTGCAACAAGAAAATGTATCTGCTCAGGTAACTAAATAGATTAAAACCTCGAACTTATATTTGTTCGAGGTTTTATTAGTAGACTAAAAAAGCCTGATCTTATTATTCCAAATGAAATCAGGCTTTTTAATATTTGTATATATTGATATTAGAATACGCCCTGTGCCATCATGGCCTTAGCAACCTTCATGAAGCCTGCAACGTTTGCACCCTTCACATAGTTTACATAGCCGTCAGCCTCGGTACCGTACTTAACGCAGTTGTCGTGGATGTTCTCCATGATCCAAAGAAGCTTAGCATCAACCTCCTCAGAAGTCCATGAGAGACGCTGTGAGTTCTGTGCCATCTCAAGACCAGAAACTGATACACCACCAGCGTTAGAAGCCTTACCTGGGCAATAAAGGATCTTAGCGTCCTGGAATACCTTGATAGCAGCTGGGGTAGTAGGCATGTTAGCACCCTCAGCAACAGCGATACAGCCGTTAGCTACGAGAGCCTTAGCCTGCTCCTCGTTAAGCTCATTCTGGGTAGCGCAAGGAAGAGCGATGTCTACCTTCTCACCCCATGGCTTAGCACCCTCAACGTACTTAGCGTTTGGATACTCGTTGACATACTCCTTGATACGGCCACGCTGTACCTGCTTGAGGTCGAAGATGTAGTCGAGCTTAGCGCGATCGATACCCTCTGGATCGTAGATGTAACCGTCAGAGTCAGACATGGTCATTACCATACCGCCCAACTGGAGCACCTTCTCTGCAGCATACTGAGCAACGTTGCCTGAACCAGAGATAGCCACCTTCTTGCCCTCGATCTTGTCGCCCTTGGTAGCGAGCATAGCACGGAGGAAGTAAACGGTACCGTAACCGGTAGCCTCAGGACGGATGAGTGAGC
>JAZUIL010000045.1:0-8585 GCA_045642245.1 Bacteroidales bacterium | reverse complement strand
CTCAGCAAGGCTACAAGCAATAAGGGTAGCTGGTGGTGGTTCTCGACCGACATCGCACGTCTGATGGCTCAGATGAGCTTAGGCGATACACAGGCAGAACAGGCCGCTGAGACCGTACGTAAGTCATTGATGGACGATCGTTGGCTCTCGACCAGTGAGACAGCCTTCTCGCTCATCGCCATGTCACAGTATTATAAGAAGAACGCCGTTGGCGATGGCCTGAAGTTCTCTGCCGCTCTCGATGGTAAGACACTGGCCGAAATCGATAGCGAGAAATACTCTTGGAACAGCGAGCAGAAGCTTGGCAGCAAGCAGGCAAGACTCGCCATCCGTAACACCAGCAAGGCTCCGATGTATCTCACTGTGACTGCACAAGGTGTGGCTACTCAGAGCAAGGTAGAAAAGATGTCTAATGGCCTTGAACTCAGTATCAAGTACACTGACGACAATGACCGTCCACTCGATCCTGCCAGCCTTTCACAGAGTACGACCTTCAAGGCTGTCGTGACCGTCCATAACGCCTCTGGTAACGTACAGGAGCACGTGGCTGTGACACACATCGTTCCTGCCGGTTGGGAGATCCTGGCTGCACAGCCATCAGGTACGATCAACTATCAGGATGTACGTGATGATCGTGTCCTCTCTTATATCGATCGTCTGCCAGTCAACGAGACCGTCACCATCCGTGTCAATCTCTCTGCTACCTACGCAGGCGAATACTACATGCCATCTGTCCGTGCAGAGGCTATGTATGACGCTGCTATCTCTGGTTGCACAGAGAGCTCGGCTTGTCAGGTGAAGTAATATAGCATAAAATATCAAGTATCACACCCCTCTGTCGTGTCTGCCACAGAGGGGTGTGATATTTGTTTATATAGACGATGTTCAGCTGAAACAAATACACTTCTCTTTATTATGGGGTATATAAAAACAAATCAGACAGTCCTCACGGACAATCTGATCTTATGCAAAAAACTGAATTAAAGGGGAATGGGAATAACCTATTCCCCCAATTTGATCAGGCGGACCTCACGGCTGGCCATCTCACTTCCATTATATTTCGTAATCCCACAGAAGATAATCTTAAAGGATTAACCTCTGTGTTTCTTTTTGAGCTCGTCTAGTTTGGTGGTTATCTATAGATCTTTCTACCCCAATTATTATGATCTCGAATCAAATAGAGCCCCTTTTCTGGAATACCATTGAGCTTTCTGCCATAATAGTCATAATATTCTTTAGGCTCATTTCCCATTAGTATTATATTGCCAATGCCAGTAGGATTGATGACACGATAAGGGAACTCTTCCAATGTCTCAGGATCCTCATTTACGGCGATAATACAATTATCAGCAAGGTATATCTCATCTGGTTTTTGAGAGAAGATACCTCCCGAGATAGATAGGGAACCTCCTTCAGAGACATCGATGCGATTCTCAAACATTCCGTCATTGATCCTCATTTCCGCATTGTTCCTAATCGCCATTGAGCTTATTATCTTTCCCGTTTTGCTTTCATCTGTTATTGTGAGGCTACCATTGTTGTTGATCGATGTACATCTCAGCTCCTTACCATTGAGGTCAAGAGTGATAGAGTTGTCTGGATAAACATAGATAGAATTTGTTTCTTCACAATTATTTTCAACTATGATCGTTTGATTTTCTCTGCCTCTAGCCGCTAATACTGCAGAATTTAATGTCGGATAATATAGGTTATTATAGCAGAAATTCTTTTCAGAATTCATGGTTGCAGGGAAACAGTCGAGCAGGGCACTTTGGTTAAATGAGAAATCATTATTATCCACGCGCAATACATCCAAAGCAAAGAATGCATTGTACTTTCCGCCCCATCCCCAATTGATATGATACAAACCTATAGTGTCATATCCATCGATAATGAAGCAGTGTCCAGATGTGAAATCTTCTCTTGCACCACTATAAATGATTGGATGCTCTTTATTGAGGCAATCTTTTAACTTTTTATGCCATACAGAGTCTGGAATACCGATTCTATATACAAACTCGTTACATATATATCCGTAATATTTCGCCAGTACTTCAAATGGTTTGTTATTACCTGTCGAAGTCTCGTTGGGACCATAATCTGATTCAGAGGCGGCGCCAATATCTGCTAATAATTCAGATACGCAGGCTGCTTGCTCAGAACTAAAGTTGCTATAGTCAAGAGGCATGTTTTCCCAGTCTATCTTATGATTAAGATTACGTGAACCAACATTGATCTTAAATGTCTTGGTTTGGTATGCGGTTGTTTTGCCAGTACCATAATTTGGATAGGAATAATATCTCATTAATATTCCTGTTGCTGTTGGAACACAACCAGTGAGGGTCCTATTTCCATGTAATAAGGGACACTCATTGTAAAAAGGTGCATATTGATTCCAGTTTGCGGTTTTCATTAATACTACAGGATTTGCTGATGCCATGGCGGTATTCCACATGGTGCGTACTTCCTCAGACTGTGTGATTCCTTTAGCCTTGGCCGTGGTTATCTGCTCATTGAGACACAGAAGATAATCTTCCATGTTTGGAGGGAGCTCGTCAGACTCTGATAATATGCAATCCGTTGAGTAAGCAATAATTGGTCTCACGATATCATCAGCTGCGACAATGACAAATCCAACATTGTCAGCACCTTTAAATAGATAGAAATTCTGTACATCTACAGCTGCTCGTGTTTGATATGTGGAAAGCTTCAGTTCATTGCACGTTTGCTTATTGTCGCTTGTCAAAGATGATAAAAACTGATTGGCTATGGAACGTGCCATGGACTCGCTGACATTGTCTGCTGATAATTTATGAAAGCATGCAACTATGCTACAGATAATTAGAATTAGTATTTTCTTCATAATCAGTTATATTTTAATTACCATAATGCTACTTGTCTAATTCTGGCAAGATCAAGCTGTTGGGTTCTGTTGATGCAAATATAGACCATTTATTTCAAACAAACAAGAAATATGTAAAAATAGTTGTAACAAAAGTGTATTTCTTTGTACCTTTAATCTTTTTCATTGGTTGCTTTAATCGGATTAACCTGTATTTCACAATAATTATATTATAGCGTGGCAAATATAAACATAATTCAACTGTTTGCCAAAAATATATCCAATTACAACCAATTTTCAGGTTAGCTTATAAAAAGATCAAAATTTCTTTTGACGGTTCAAAATAACTTATTATATTTGCAGCGTTAAATATAATGATTGCGGCTATCGTAAGATGGCCGGATTGTTCAAGCGTACGAATCGTGTTCTAACGAAACCCGCCAGTAGAATGAAGAAACACGGATGTCGCATGAACACTATCCTTGTGTATTTACATCTCGTATTTACGTACAGGGAAGTGGCCATGCATATCCTATCGTGTTTCTGGGATCTACTGGCTTTATTTTATGGTTCCTGTTAGACAATAGTGTTGTGTATGTTCATCTGAACTGAACTTAAATAGTAAAAAAACTAGCAATGGTTTTTAGTCGCGATCTTCGTGGCGCCCTACCTGTTGAGATTCCTCTCGCAGGTAGGTTTTTTATGCATTACCATTATCATAATCATAAACACAAACCCCCTTTTGTATGGAAAACGCCCTTACGCTTGAAGAAGAGATCTCACAACGACGTGAGACGGTGGAGAACGCGCTGAATTGTATCAACAGCTTTCTCGATTCTGTGAATTTCTACATCAAGAAGCTTTATCTCAATCCGTCTCAAGATCCAGCGACCAACAACCAAGATCTGAACTTGAAATTATTCGAATTCATTGAAGCCGAAGCTATGCGAGCCGTAGAGAAAGCTGCACAGATCACGCAAATTTCATCGAACACTTTGCTACCGGTTACTTATGTCGATCCGTATAGTGTCATCTTCCTGGCTGTCTCACACCTCACAGCATTGCAATATGAGAAGTGTAATATCATAGAGGAGGACCGTCTCATTAATCTTTGCCGACAGATCCGAAGCAAAGCCTCTGACCTAAGACTGAAACCTGTGAAGCGATCACGTTCAGAGGTGGAGGAGATCTTTCTGGAAATGAAAAGGAGATATTATCAGGACAACCATGAAGCGTTGGAGTGCTATCGCAATGAATATGACAATCTGAAAGGCGACCTGCATGATCTGCATGATAATTTTCAGGATTGCAAGGCGGTGGCTATCTACAAACAATGTGAGCGATGCATTGTGAAATCGCTTGCCGCAATGGTGGAAGCTGTGTGTACCGAGCAAGATCTGCTGAAACTCCTTGCTTATATCGTCCGCTTTGAGATACTGCACGAGGAGAAACAAAAGCCTGCAGTAGTTGTTACAGATGAAGATGAGACGCTGATCGATGAACTGAAGCCAATCTTCTTCGGTGATCCTGATGAAGCGCGTAAATTCGTGGCACAAATCAAAGATGCTAAGCCTGTGCAGGTGGTTAACACCGTCAACATCCTGATTAAGGAGCATAGAATTAGTAAAATATCATGTGGTACGACTCTCTGGACAATCCTTAATAACCATGGTCTTTACCCCCGAAGTTTGAGTAATTGGAACAATTTAGTCAATTTATAAACCCCGAAACTTGTAAGAAAACTTGTAATAACTTGTAAATACTTGTAATTACTTGTAAGCCGGTCAAGATCGCAGAATTTTCCTTCTGCGATCTTTTTTTTGTCCGTACCTTTGCAGCGCCAAAACAAAGCGTGAAGGGCCCTCACGGCGGCGAGGCAATAACATTTAATACATTTACAATTATGACAAAGAATTTCCAGTACAAGACATCATTTGATCGTCGTCTCATCAAAGCCGAGCCAGCACGTCAGAAGGTTTACTACGCTTATTCAGTTATGTTCATGTGTCTGCCACCAGACCTTTTCCTTGACTACATGCGCAAGATCCACAAGCTGCATCACACCCATGCATTCATGATCCTCAGCAATGTGGCTTATCATTATCAGCATCAGGATCGTGAGCATAGACTTGATCCTATTGGCGACCTGCAGTCACAGCAGATTCAGAATGCATTGTTCCGTGATATGTATCGTTTCGACCGTGAGTGCGAAGGCGGTATCTTCGCAAAGCTGTTCGAAGAGGTAGACCGCATGAATGATGCATCGAATAAAGAAGGAGCTAAGTATGTTATCTGTCAGATGATTAATGCCATCGAAGCGTATGTGGTGGCAGATTGATCCGATGTTCGACAAGAACTTCATCTGCGCTACCGACATCCGCATAGCAGCCGCCATGAACTATGGCAAGCTGCTAGATGATCTGACGCTGAGTGACTATGAGCAGTTGCAGCGCGAGTGGATACGCTACATGATGCAGATGATGCCATCGAAGGTGCTTCGTCCTAAGCGCAACCAGCTGCAGGCCATGTTACTCATCCTCAACAAGGAGATCATACAGCCTTTGCGCGATGGCACAGCGAAGAAGCCGACCTACTGGCCGATGGATGCTAATCTGTTCATGCGATGGTTCTCTGCCAACCTCTGGAAGCAGGAGCTTGATCTGGATAAGTGGTTCAAGCCAGACGAGCAGGAGACCTTCTGCACCTTCTGGAAAGCCATCACCCTGCATGATGAGATACTGGAGTGGCTGACGAAGAAGCCCTCGCGTGGCCTTCCGGTCAATACAGCGCTTCTGATCTCATTGGTAGGCGAGACTTTCAAGCAGACCACTTGTTTACAAAGATACAGCAGAGAAGAGCTAGCACAGTATCTGTCGGCCATACTCCGCCATCCTTATGAGTGCAGCTCCATCAAGACATTTCTCGGTCGGAAGGTAGCCGCTCAGGTACAGGTAGTTATCGATGAAAAAAAACAAAAAAGTAAAGTTTTTGGCCCTTTCTCCAAAAATGTCAAAAAAAATCATTATATTTGCTAACAAATTAAAACATAGAATATTATGACACATTACAAAACCATTTTAGTCACCTTGGTCAGCGTCGGTCCGCTGATCAAGGGCGACACAAACCAGAGCCACGACCGACGTCTGGTGAGCTATTACCGAGTCTTACCTGATGGCAGCATCTATAACAGTTCAAGCGTGTTTTTCACCGGCGACGACGCTCATCATGCCAACCTCCGTTTCGGCCATCTGATGGAGCTCTCTTATTATTCCAAGAGCGATGGCTCAAAGGTTATGGCAGAATATAAATATCGTACTCACTAATCACTATCTATTTTTATTATGAATTCTATTATTACAAATTCCGAGCCACGTATCACCTCTCTGGAGATTGCAGAGATCACAGGCAAGAACCACAAAGATGTCATGAGAGCCATCCGCAATATGGAGCCAGCATGGGAGAAAGTACAAGAGCGCAAATTTGCGCTCTCGTCATACAGCTATAAATTGCCTAATGGAGCGAAGAAAGAAGTAGCCTGCTACTCAATCAATAAAGCCGAGTTTATCTACATCATTTCCAAGTTTCATGACGAGACACGAGCCAAGCTTACCAAGCGCTGGGAAGAGCTCGAGCTGCAGGAGCAGGAGCGACAGCAGCAGCGCCAGCACCAGATGCTGCAGATCCTCAGCATGCAGAATCAGGCGCTCGAGAATCTTACTACCGCAGTCTCTGCCATCAAGGCTCAGGTCAATGAGCTCCGACCATTGGCACAGCTCGGAAGCCTGGCTCTCGAAGGTACCAACTGCATCTACTTTGCCGATATGGCCAAGATCCTCACACAGCATGGCTACACCATCGGCCAGAACCGCCTTGTGCAGCAGCTCCGTGATATGGGGTATCTCTTCAAGAACTCTACTCGTCCGATTCAGACCTATGTAGAGCAAGGACTCTTCTACCTGAAGGAGACTTTCTACACTAGCCGCAAAGGCCGCAAGTCAAGCGTCACCACGATGATCACCGCCAAAGGCCAGGAGTTTTTCATGCAATGTTTCTGCATGAAGGAGAAAGGAAAAGGGAACAATGTGGAATTCCTTATAGAGTTTGAGTAATCCTAATTTTTCCCTTATCCCTTATCCTTTTTCCCTCTTATGTGGAAATCTCCGACACGCTACCCGCACCGTCCGGGACACTGTTACACCCGACTAGGGTTTGGCAAGCTTCTGAAGAACCTCTCACGAGAACAGAAGTTCACCCCGCAACAACTCCGTAATCTGAAAGCCTTGTACTTCGGTACAGGCTTTCAGAGCCACCTCGACGAAGAAGGTATCTACCGCCGCAGCAATGGCCTCTGGAAGCTCGGCCGTAAGCTGCATTACGCCTACCGCGTCTCTTCCGTATTCAAGCTCGTTGAACGCTCTGGCATGTTCTGGTGCTATTACAATAACCAAGGCGAGATGATCGCCTTCAAGAGTCCTGCAACCTGGCGCCTTATGGGAAGCCAAATAACGATAGATAATGAATAATTTAGAATTACTAGAAAAGGATCTTGCCAAACATGCTGCTGAGGATGTCTCTGCACATCCTGAGTGGGATGAGATCAAGCAGAAGCTAGAGAAATTCCGCATCCGTCGCGACTCACAGCTTACCGCTTCAAAGCATCTGATGGAGATCAACGGCATAAAGTGTTTCCCAAGAGGTGACCTCGTGGCAATCTCAGGTAAAGAGAAATGTGGTAAGACAACGGCTTGCCGCATTCTCAGTACCATCCTTTTACGAGAAGAATATCAAGGCTTTAGTAGTATCGAATCTGGTACTCGTATCCTTTGGATAGATACCGAACAGGCGGCTGTATCTACACGCTCCGTCATCCGTGGCATCGATATGATGTGCGGCTTCGAACCCACTGACGATCAGCTCTGTTTCCTCAATCTACGCGAGTGGGGTGAGAAAGAAACCATGCTGCAAGTGCTGCAGGTAATGTTCAATGACTTCAAGCCAGACTTCGTTATCCTTGATGGCATCCGTGACTTCATCCATGACTTTAACGACGTACGTGAGTCGGCCGAAATCGTCCTCGAGGTGATGCGCCTCTCTAGTGGTGTCAATGCAGCAATGGCAAAGGAAGAGAAACTCAACGAGCGCCTCCCTTGTTGCATCGCCTGTATCCTGCACCAGAATAAGCCGAAAGATGACAATAACATGCGCGGTCATTTGGGTACCGAATTGGCCAATAAGTCGGGTGAAGTGTGGGAATCTACACGTGATGACGATGGCCTCTTCAAGTTCACTCAGACACGCTCCAGAACCCGACAACTCGAAGATCCAATCTGTTTCAAGGTCAAGAGCCGTGAATATATTGACGCCAATGGCATGGCAGAAGAGATTGGCATTCCAGAAATCTGGAAGCACATCATGGGGACACTCGAATTTGCTGGCAACATCAAGACCAAGAACCACGGCGAGTTTCCTCGCTCTGAAGTCAACGCTCAATGGCTCTTCTGGAATTATATGCGACGCCAGGGCTTCAGGTGGAATGACCTCATGCGCCAGATGTGTGACTGTTACGGTTTCAGTTGGACGGAACTAGTAAGTTTGAAGAATTTGGCAAATTGTCTCATCAAGGATGATTTCGACCAGCTCTGGCACTATGATGGACCTGCTTTTGAAGAGCCAGGTGAG
The DNA here is from genome assembly GCA_045642245.1 of Bacteroidales bacterium. Classification (GTDB taxonomy): domain Bacteria; phylum Bacteroidota; class Bacteroidia; order Bacteroidales; family UBA3663; genus Liminaster. The sequence goes on along the minus strand of JAZUIL010000045.1, from coordinate 64 downwards.
GGTTCCTGAATCCCCTCAGTATTATAGTTACCGCGACCTTAAGGGGGCTAGTAACAATACTGGG
>JAZUIL010000044.1:0-6922 GCA_045642245.1 Bacteroidales bacterium | reverse complement strand
CCGGTGACTTGCTCTTGTCTTCCAAAACTACGCGACCTTTTCTTACTAACTGTTGAATAGTAGGCATTTTGTTTTACTTTTTGGTTAATTTATTTTGTTTAATCTCGAATTGCTTATCGTTTGCAAAATACCCTTTACGGGTACATGCGTGCGATTTTGCGAGTGCAAAGATAGGCAATAATTTTTAAATATCAAAGAGTTACGATTCCTTTTCGTTAAAACTTTTTCACTTTTTGGCAGTTTCAGCACGTCCACATAGCAATTTCAAACATCATATTTGGATATTCCAACAAAAATTCGTATCTTTGCAGCGTCGTAAAACAAAAGTTATCAACACTCTTTTTATGCTTTCTCCTTATCTCCAACCTGGTCGACTAGAAGCCGGATGTGACGAGGCCGGCCGCGGATGTCTGGCAGGACCTGTCTTTGCAGCCGCAGTCATTCTTCCGCTCGACATTGAGCGACGTATTGCCGACGGACAGAGTAGCCTCAGTCTTCTGAATGACTCAAAACAGCTTACCGAAAAGCAACGCTATCAGCTTCGTCCGATTATCGAGAAAGAGGCTCTCGCATGGGCAGTAGGAATATGTACACACGAAGAGATTGACAAACTTAACATACTGCGTGCCAGCATAGAAGCCATGCATCGCGCGGTCAAGGGATTGAAAGTCCGGCCAGAGTTCCTACTTATCGATGGCAACCGTTTTACTCCTTTTGAAGATCTCCCCCATCAGACCATTGTCAAAGGAGATGGCAAGATGATGTCAATCGCAGCTGCCTCCATTCTGGCCAAGACATACCGTGATGATTTCATGGTAAAACTACACGAAGAATTCCCGTATTACGACTGGCAGACCAACAAAGGATATCCAACAAAAAGGCATCGCGCTGGAATTGCGAAACACGGAGCATCTCCGTATCATCGCACGAGTTTCACACTTCTACCAGAAGAGCGTCAGTTGGAAATCAAATTTGAAGATTTATAAAAAATAGCTTAGAAAATGCAATCTATAGATGGTATATTCAATCGCAGCGAAATGCTCCTTGGCAAGGACCTCATGGAACACATCGCCAATCTCCGTATCATCATTTTTGGAGTAGGCGGTGTTGGCAGCTGGTGCGCAGAAAGCCTGATTAGAAATGGCATCCATCATCTGACTATTGTCGATTCCGATTGCGTTTGTGCATCCAACGTTAACCGACAGCTGATGGCCACGACCAAGACCATCGGGCAACCAAAAGTCGAAGCCTTACAGAACCGACTTAAGGAGATTAATTCAGAAGCAGAAGTCATTGCTTTACAGAAGGTTTACAACGCAGATAATTCAGATGAATTCAATCTTCCAAGCTACGATTATGTCATCGACGCCATCGATTCTTTGCAAGAAAAAGCACATCTGATTATCACGGCAACCAGCTTAATTGGAGCCAAAGGATCTCGTGTCAAACAGATTTTCTGCAGTATGGGAGCTGCTCTCCGCATAGATCCTACTAAAGTACGAGTAGCCGAATTCTGGAAGATCAACGGAGATGCTTTAGCTCGTGCTATCCGCAATAAGTTCAAGCGAAACAAGCAATTTCCAAAGCGTAAATTTCTTTGTGTATTCAGCGAAGAAGTAGCCATGCAGAACCTGAGTTCTGTTGAAAAATCAGAAGACAACGCCAATGGCCAAGCGCAAACCAGCAGCAGTCGATGGGATGCAAAGAAAGCGCAGATCAATGGTTCATTAAGCCATATTACAGGTATCTTCGGCATGACTTTAGCAGGACTTGTCATGTCTGACATCCGCAAAAGATTTCTAAAAGAATAATACATATTAAGCAAAAAGAAACTTCATAAATGATTACCAGAATAAAAGCGCTCTTACATTTTGGAGAGGATGCAGCGAGTGAGGCTGAGATCATAGAATTTATCGAACGCGGCGTAAATTTCCGTGGCGCGAAATTATGGATTCTTATCATTGCCGTATTCGTAGCTTCTTTAGGTCTGAATACTAATTCTGCCGCCGTCATCATTGGTGCCATGCTTATTTCACCACTCATGGGTCCAATCATCGGCATGGGTTTAGGAGTAGGCATCTACGACTTTGACCTTTTACGTAGAAGCTGGCGCAACTATGTCATTGCTACGATCTTCAGTATCCTCACAGCCACTACCTATTTCCTTATTACGCCTTTTAACGCGGTACAAAGCGAGCTTTTAGCCCGCACCTCACCGACCATCTATGACGTTCTTATCGCCCTTTGTGGTGGTCTGGCTGGCATTATTGCCTTAAGTAGCAAAAGCCAGCGTACAGGCAACGTAATACCAGGTGTCGCCATCGCCACTGCCTTGATGCCGCCATTGTGTACAGTAGGTTTTGGCATTGCCACAGGAAACTGGGCGTTTGCGGCAGGAGCTTTCTACCTATTCCTGATCAATTCGATTTTTATCGCACTGGCCACATTCATCGGAGCCATGTTTATCATGAAGTTCGAGAAGAAAGCCACTATTGAGAAGAAAGTCGACAAGAAGGTAAAGCAGGCCGTCTATGCTCTCGCGGTCGTAACCATTATCCCTGCTATTGTATTGACTATAGGAATGGTACGCGAGAACTATTTCGAGCAGCGTGTCAGCCGTTTCATCCAGAATGAGCTTCAATTCCCGATGACACACGTCATAAGCCATCATTCAGACTTAAAGAAGCATTCTTTCGACGTTGTTCTCATCGGTCAGGAGCTTGATTCTGCTGCACTACAAAGCTTAAAAGACCGCATGCATCTATACAATCTTGAAGACATAGAGATGCAAGTAATTCAGGATCGTCAGAATAATAAGTCCGAAGAACTTCTGAGAACCCTGCAGCAAGAGACTCACGAACTGGATCATGCACAGGCTGTGATAACACAGCAGCAGCACAAAATCAAAGAACTCGAAACAGAACTTCAATCATATACAGCTGTCGGGCAACTCTCTTCTCAACTGATCAAAGAAATGAAGATTCTCTTCCCTCAGACAGCCAGTATCTCTACTTCACTCGGTCAGACAGCCAGCAGTGACAGCACGATCACACAACCGCTGATCGTCGTATCACTAAAATCGGCATTACAAAAAGATGGCGAACAAAAACTTTCTGAGTGGTTGCGCGAAAGAATGAACGAACAAAACGCCCTTATTATTTTCAATCAACAATAAAAAACTATAATTTAAATATATGTATTTTGAAGGTATCATAATTGCCGTAGTCACGTTCCTGATCATCGGTCTTTTTCATCCGATCGTTATCAAGGCGGAGTATTATTGGGGAGTAAAGTGCTGGCCAGTATTTGCTTTAGTCGGCATCGCTTTGCTCGTTGGTTCATTATTCATTAGTAATATCTTAATTGCTTCAATCATCGGTGTGACCGGATGTTCTGCGCTGTGGAGCATCCTGGAGATATTCGAACAGAGAGAACGTGTCAGAAAAGGCTGGTTCCCAAAGAATCCAAAACGCGAGTATTAAACAGATATAATCTATTACGATACAAAAACGAAATAAGAAGTGCACATTGATCAATGTGCACTTCTTATTTCATATATTGTTCACGATCAAATCAAGAACAACAACAGAATCTGAATAATAACAACGCGAAGGAACATTCCAAGCGGATAAACCGTTGCATAGCTGACCACAGGAGCATCTCCCTCTACACAGTCATTAGCATAGGAAAGAGCCATCGGATTGGCCATACTTCCGCATAGCATACCATAAGTTGTTCCCACATCCATCTTCTCCTTTGTAAGACACCATACAGCCATCAGGAGAACCGGCACAACCGTTATAATGAAACCAAGAGCAATCCAGAGAAGTCCCTCTGGTCGCATCACAGTTTCAATAAAATGCTGTCCGGAGTCAAGGCCCAAACATGCTAGATAGAGAGAAAGGCCGATGCCACGAAGCATGAGATTAGCAGAACGCGTGGTATAGGTGCGCAAACGCAAACGCGCTCCATATGCACCCATCAGGATTCCTGCAATGATCGGACCTCCAGCCAAACCTAAGCGGACAGGCAAAGATACACCTGGCACAAAAATTGGCACACATCCCAACATCAAACCGATAGTCAGACCTACAAAGATAGATGCCAGATTAGGATCTTTCAGCGTTGCCACCTTACCTCCCATTTCTGCTTCTACCTTCTCCAGGTTTTCCGCTGTTCCTACAACGGTTAACCGATCGCCGAACTGCAAGCGAAGATCTGGTGTTGCCAACAAATGCAAGCCCATACGATTGATGCGGCTCACATTCACACGATAACGGTTGTGCAAACGCAGCGAACCCAACTTACGTCCGTTGATCTCACTACGAGAGATGACAATCTTGCGAGAAATGAGCGTTCCATCGATATGATCCCAATTTACATCCTGACGATTCCAGTTCTCCGACTTATCCTGCAATCCGAATAATACGGTCAGTTGTGGGATATATTTTTCTTCAGTGACCACCATCAGGTGATCATTGATCTGCAGAGGAGTATCTCCTGTCGGCGAGTCAGCCGGATGCTCATCTCGCCAGATGCGCGAGATAATAAACTTAGCAGGTGTCAATTTTGCCACTTCGCTGAGCTTCATTCCATCACAAGCAGGATTCTTCACAAGGAAAGTAGCGACATATGGCTGAGCCACGCCTTCTCCTACCGGCACCTTGCTCGCATTTTTCGTCAAAGCCAGCTTATTGAGAAATACCATGGCCAGGATTACACCCACAACACCCAACGGATATGTTACAGCACATCCAAGAGCAGCACCTGAAGCATCTACTCCTAATTGTGACAACGTCTGTTGTGCAGCGGCCAAAGCTGGTGTGTTGGTCACAGCGCCACACAAGATACCTGCCATATCCTCAATAGGAACACTCAATGAATAGGCCAAACCGATGGCCATGGCAGTTCCTAACAGGGCGTTGATAACACTCAACACATTAAGTCGGATACCCGATCCGAGGAACGAACGGACAAAACCCGGGCCTACCTCAAGACCTACTTCATAAACGAAAAGGACCAGGCCAAAACTCTGAGCGAACACCAGCATCTCATGATCAATGCTGAATCCCAGATGTCCGGCCAGAATACCGACGAAGAATACGAATGTAGCACCTAGCGAGATACCAGCTACTTTCACTTTTCCTAGGGCCGTTCCCAAGGCAATAATGATAGCCAGTACCACGGTAGCCTGAATAGGCGAATGGGCAATGAAGATTTCGTTAATCCAATCCATTTGAAAAAGTGAGGAGTGAGGAGTGAGGAGTATTTGCTACGCGACAAAGCACGGCGAGGAAACAATTCCTCACTCCTAACTCCTCACTCCTAACTAAAAGGGATCTTAGGGTGTCTTCATGAGAATGTCCCTAAAATCCCTATACATTATTTATATATAAAGGGCAGACGAATCATCGGCCCCTTATATTTCTTACTTGCGATAGTTGTCAAGATCCTCTGGCTGAGCGTCAGCTACGAAGTCAGCGTGCTTCTCAACCTCAGCAGCAGCGTAACGAACGAATACCTTTGCCGACTTCTCGAAGAGGTCAGGACGCTGGGTAGCGTTGCGGAGGATGAGGATACCCATGATGGTATCGGCAGCCATCTCGTAAAGGTGGCGTGAGCAGAAGTCCTTGAACTCGTCGTTCTTCAGCTCGACAACCTTGGCAACGGCAGCGTTGTACTTCTCGGCCATCTTCTCGACACGAGCCTTGAGCTCTGCGTACTCGGCAGCGATCTCGGTCTCGGCGAAGAGGTCGGCGATTACCTGGCTGTAGAAGCCGTTGGTGACGTAGCGGATAGCGGCAACGGTCTGGAGCTGGGTGGTACCCTCGTAGATAGAGGTGATACGAGCATCGCGATAGAGGCGCTGGCAAGCATACTCGAGCATGAAGCCTGAACCGCCGTGAATCTGGATACAGTCGTACGAGTTCTGGTTAGCGTACTCTGAGTTCATACCCTTGGCCAGTGGGGTGAAGAAATCGGCGCGCTTAGCGAACTTCTTGAGCTCCTGACGCTCCTCTGGGGTAAGCTTGCGCTCACGCTCGATGTCCTCAAGGCACTTGTAAACGTCGACGTAGCGAGCAGTCTGATAAAGGAGTGCACGACCAGCGTCGAGCTTAGCCTTCATGATAGCGAGCATATCGTAAACTGCAGGGAAGTCGATGATAGCCTGACCGAACTGCTTACGATCCTTAGCGTAAGCGAGACCCTCCTCGTATGCAGCAGCACAGATACCTACTGACTGAGCTGCAATACCAAGACGAGCACCATTCATGAGAGCCATAACGTACTTGATCAAACCGAGCTTGCGTGAGCCACAGAGCTCAGCCTTAGCATTCTTATAAACGAGCTCACAGGTTGGAGAACCGTGGATACCGAGCTTGTTCTCGATACGACGTACGTTCACGCCACCCTGACGCTTGTCATAGATGAACATTGAGAGGCCACGACCGTCCTTGGTACCCTCCTCAGAACGAGCAAGAACCAAGTGAATATCTGAGTCACCATTGGTGATAAAGCGCTTACAGCCGTTGAGCAACCAGCAACCCTCCTCCTCAGAGTAGGTAGCCTTGAGCATAACTGACTGGAGGACAGAACCAGCATCTGGCTCGGTGAGGTCCATTGACATGGTCTCGCCTGCACAAACACGTGGAACGAAACGCTGACGCTGATCCTCGTCACCGAACTCATACAGTGTCTCGATACAATCCTGGAGTGACCAGATGTTCTCGAAGCCTGCATCAGCGGTAGCGATCATCTCGTTGATGACAGTGTAAGCAGTGTTAGGGAAGTTCAAACCGTTGTAGCGACGTGGCATGGTTACACCACAGAGGCCAGCCTTGACAGTAGCGTCGAGGTTCTCATAGGTCTTCGATGCATAGCGTACGCGGCCATTCTCACAATGAGGGCCCTCAGCATCAAC
>JAZUIL010000043.1:0-11671 GCA_045642245.1 Bacteroidales bacterium | reverse complement strand
CTGTAACAAATCATTGTTTGTCGCATGCGGATTCGGGTTCATAGAGATAGATCTTGAAAAACAAATCATCAAAAATGCTATATACACACCAAGTGATTGCGAATTTGCTTTCGCTTATGGTGATGGAATATATTATTCCCTTTCAAGTGGAGGTCTTTGGAGATGCGACAATACAAAGAATCTCACAAACAACGAAAATTGGAAACAAATCGAAGAACTTGGATTACGAGATGTTATTGTTTTCAACCATAATGGGAAAGAAGAATGTTGGATAATAGACGAAGAGAAAGATATTCATATCCTTAATCCAGATGGCAGCTACAAAAAGACTTCAAGACGCAAATGCTACGAACATCTGAAAGTATCAGGCAACTATGTATTTTCTAAAGGCTGGGGATTCGATATAATTAAAATTGACAACCAAGAGATTTCTTATGTTCAACAATCTCCTTATAGCGCTTGTCGAGAATATTATGCCCTAAATGATTCTGTTATCTTTGCCATTCATCCACAAAATGGCATAATGGAACTTAGTGTAAAATTCCAAAATAACAATCACGCAATCATTGAGCAGATATCCGAATCAACTAAATATTATGAAATTGCTGGTTATCAACTTAATGAGATAGCGTATTCAAATGGCGTATTAGCTGGAACAAGCGGCTACAAGATGTATGCTAAAGGGTATACAGAAATGTTTATTACACATGCGAATGTCAACTTCTTCAAAGATGGAGAATGGTCGCACATTTCTGAGCAAGATGTCATATCACAACCACTAGCATCTAAAGAATTCAGAGGTTTGACAGACATCATTGCTGACCCTCAGAAGAAGGACAGATTTTATGTATCTACATTAACAACCGGCATCTATCAATTTGATTCAGATTCGCTAACGAAGCATCTACTTCCATCAACAAGAATCTCCTCCATTTGTTGTGACGAAAATAGTTTTCTCTGGGTTCCAAGATTATTCAGTGACACAGCGTTATGGTCATATAACACAATGACAGACAAGTGGACGCCTCATAAGATCGACAATTTCGTACAACAAAACTATATAGGAAGAATTGTACGCCAAGAAAATGAACCTCACCAGCTGATTTGGCTGATGAACGGATATCCTCACCAGCAGGGAAAGATTGCTATCGTATATAATCCGACAAACCCAGACGACAACAGTAAAGATCAAACCGCTGTAATCAGTTCATTCAAGGATCAGGATGGCAATATAATTGCATTGAACAGTAATATCAACTATATTTATGATTTACGAGAAGACAAAGAAGGAAAAATCTGGATTCTCACGAATATAGGACCTTTTGTCATCGATGATGTCGTATCGACCTTCAACTATGCACAAAAGAACCCTGGAATCGGAACGGTTAGCCGAATAAAAGTACCAAGAAACGACGGAACGAATCTCGCCGATTATCTGTTATCTAACATTCATTGTACGGCAATGGTAGCAGACAAATACAATCGCAAGTGGATTGGTACAATGGGAAATGGAATCTACCTGATTTCAAGTGATGGATTGCGTGAAATTGAACATTTCACCACAGACAACTCGCCACTTCATTCGAACGATATCACAGCATTAGCATACGACGAAGTAGGTCAAAGATTATTCATTGCCTGTGATGGTGGATTGATCGTATATCATACGAATGATAGTGAACCTGCCAATGACTACAGTTCTTTCTATTGCTACCCCAACCCTATCCGTCCAGATTATTATGGTGATATTGAGATCGTTGGCTTAATGGAGAATTCTCAGGTTTCTATCACAGATGCTACTGGCACACTAATATGGAGAACCCTTTGTTTAGACGGCAAAACTAGCTGGGATGGACGAGATAATAATGGCGATAAAGTAGCTCCTGGTGTATATATGGTTCATGGAATCAACAAAGATTCTTCAAAAGGCGAAATATTCAAACTACTTGTTTTATAAAAAATAAAAACACAACTCAATACAATATAATTCCACTTTCTTCGTTAATTAAGAATAAACTTAATTAATAATGGAATTGATTAAACCAACTGACGCAAGCATCATTCTGACATATCGATGTCCGATGAGATGTGTTATGTGCAATATCTGGCAGAATCCTACGGAGAAGAAAGAAGAGATCAAAGCAGCAGATCTCAAAACTCTTCCAAGATTGAAATTCATCAATCTAACCGGTGGAGAACCTTTCATTCGCGAAGATCTGGCAGAGATTGTCGAGGAATGTTACAAGCATACAGATCGCATCGTGATTTCTACTAGCGGATGGTTTGAAGATCGTGTAATTGAGTTGGCAAAAAAATTCCCTAGTATCGGTATCAGAATCTCGATTGAAGGATTGAGTTCAAAAAACGATGAATTACGCGGACATCAAGGTGGTTTTGACAAAGGCCTTCGTACCCTGCTGACATTAAAGCAGATGGGATTAAAAGACATCGGATTTGGTTGTACTGTGAGCAATAACAATTCCGCCGATATGCTCTCTCTCTACCAGCTTTCTCTCTCATTAGGAATGGAATTCGCTACTGCAGCTTTCCATAACAGTTATTATTTCCACAAAGATGACAACCAGATTACTAACAAGGAAGAGGTTTGTCGAAACTTTGAAACATTGATCAATTGGCAGCTCAAAGAAAATCGTCCAAAGTCATGGTTCAGAGCATGGTTCAATATGGGCCTTATCAATTACATCGAAGGGCATCGAAGAATGTTGCCATGTGAAGCTGGTTCTGCGAACTTCTTCATCGATCCATGGGGTGAAGTATATCCTTGCAATGGCTTAGAGGATAAATACTGGAAGCAATCAATGGGTAATATCCACCAAGCTGATTTTATGACCATCTGGAATAGCAAAGAAGCTGAAGAAGTCAGATGTAAAGTTAAATGTTGCGCGAAGAATTGCTGGATGGTAGGTACGGCAAGCCCTGTAATGAAGAAATACATAAAGTATCCAATGCAATGGGCAATCAAGAATAAAATACGCTCAATGCAGAACAAACCTGCATGCTTAGATAAAAAATGGTGTGATGTCGGACAGGATCCACATCAAGGAGATCTAAGAAACGTAACAGAATAAAGTTTTTGTAGATTGTGAAAAAACAAAAGAATAGAATATTCGTCATTGGTACTCGAGGCATCCCAGACATTATGGGAGGCGTCGAAACACATTGTGAGGAATTGTTTCCTCGACTAGCAGAAAGAGGGTATGACGTTACTGTTATTCGACGAACAAGTTATGTTCATGACCATCTAAGCAGATGGAATGGCGTAAAACTTATCGATATAGATGCTCCGAGAAGCAAATCTTTCGAAGCAATCATTCATACCTGGCGAGCTATCTGGTGTGCGAAGAAGAATCAAGCCCAGATACTTCATATCCATGCCTGTGGTCCCGCATTACTCACTCCTATTGCCAGGATGATGGGTATGAAAGTCGTCTTTACTCATCATGGACAAGATTATGATCGTGAGAAATGGAACTGGATTGCAAAACTAATGCTTCGCTTAGGAGAATTCTTAGGTGCGACATTTGCAAATCGAGTGATTGTCATCAGTAATGGCATCTGGGATATGATGGCACGAAAGTATAGCATCACCAGAAAAATGCATTTGATTTACAACGGTGTCACTCCTGCAGAATTCACTTCCGAACCGACTTATTTCCGTCATCTTGGCATCGAACCAGGAAAGTATATCTTAGGAATGTGTCGCTTCGCTCCAGAAAAGAATTTGCATCACCTCATTCAAGCGTTTTCAAAGATCGATGCACATGGTTGCAAATTGGTCATTGCCGGAGATTCAGATTTTGAAGATTCATATTCAGCACAATTGAAACTTCTGGCAAAGAAAAACAACGTTATCCTTACAGGATTTATCAAAGGCAAGCGTTTGCATTCATTGCTCAATCATACTCGTTGCTATGTCCTTCCATCTTCTCATGAAGGATTGCCAATTGCTCTTCTGGAAGCTATGTCTTACGATGCACCAACTCTTGTAAGTGATATTCCTGCGAATCTTGAGGTTAGCCTTCCAAAGAAGAATTACTTCGCATGTGGAGACGTTCTTGAATTGACTGCCAGATTACAGGAGATCGTTGATATGCCATACGAGAAATGCAAGTATGACATGGAAAAATACAACTGGGAGAAAATAGCCGAGCAGGTTGATGTTGTATATAAAAAGCTCTAAAAAGATTACTCATGAAGATTGGCAAACTGATTGACTTATCGAAAATCATCGATCCTCGTCGTGGTAATCTCACTGTAGTTGAGGGAGAAAGAACTATTCCTTTTGAGATCAAGCGTACCTACTGGACGTATGATGTACCGAGCGGAGAAAGCCGTGGAGGTCATGCGCATCGTCAGTTACAGCAGCTGGTTGTTGCATTAAGTGGTTCGTTTGACGTTACTCTTGACAATGGATTTGATCGAGAAACCATTCATCTGAATCACCCCTATCAAGGATTATTGATCCCTACGATGACTTGGCGAACACTTGAAGACTTTTCGAGTGGTGCCGTATGTCTCGTGTTAGCATCCGACTTCTACGATGAAGATGATTATATCCGTGACTATGAGCAATTCCTGAATATTGTCCGATGAAACTAATCCGTTACAAAGCAGAAGACGCCCCATTATGGGACAAGTTTATAGAAGATTCCAAGAATGGAACCTTCCTCTTCTTGCGTAATTACATGGATTACCACAGTGACAGATTCACAGATCACTCACTTTTGTTTTTCAATGACAAGTCAAAACTCATTGCAGTTCTTTCTGCCAACGAAGTAACTGAAGAAGGAAAGAAACTATATAGTCACCAAGGACTTACATATGGAGGATTTATTCTTCATGCAGATATCCGCATGGAAGAAGTGCTAGAGTTATTCACTACGACTATCTCCCACTTAAGCCAAGAAGGTTTCACAGAATGGCATTACAAACAAATGCCAACCATCTACCATCGTTGTCCATCGCAAGAAGATGAATATGCACTTTGGAAGAATAATGCCATCCTAGAGTCATGTCTCATCTCTTCTACGGTTCCTCTTTCTGGCCAAACAATCACTCCAGAAGTTGAACGAAGAAGGAAAAGAGGTATGGTCAAAGCACTTGAAAAAGGATATCAAATCATTGAATCTGATCGTCTTGAGCTTTTCTGGCCAATTATGGAGAAAAACCTAATGCAAAAGTATTCAATCAAACCGGTTCATTCCCTCGAAGAAATGAAGCTTTTGCAAAAAAGATTTCCTCACTTGATCAAATGCTATCTGGCGCTCAAGGACGGAACGCCACAAGCCGGAGTAATAGCATATCTTGCGAATATGGAAACGGCACATATCCAATATGGTCATGCGACAGAAATAGGCAAAGCAGATGGAGCTCTTGACTTACTCTACCTGCATCTTATCGGGTTATTCCGCAAACTCGGATATCACTATATGGATTTTGGCAACAGTAACGAAGAAAAAGGACACTATCTGAATACGAATCTGATAGCACAGAAAGAAGGATTTGGTGCAAGAGGCATTGTCTATAAAACCTATTGTATCAAAATCTCACAATAAAAGAAACAGTCATTGGAAACATATAAGAAAATATACAAAGCATCTGGTTTATTTGGTGGCGTACAAGGTCTTAGCATCGTGTTAAATCTTGTTCGCACAAAGCTTGTTGCCGTCTTATTAGGACCTGCAGGCATAGGTCTTAATTCCATTTATAATGAGACACGTGAGCTCATCCACAGCACCACGAATATGGGTTTGGATGTCAGCGGCATACGTGGCATTTCTCAAAGCCTTGAAGATTGGCTCAACGAAACAGATGATGAGGAAAAGAAGCAGAAAGCAACACTTATAGAACACGAAATAAGCCTTCTCAGATCCTGGGTACTTATCCTCGCGCTTTTTGGCACTTTGATCTGCATGATACTTGCAGAACCCATCTCATACTTCACTTTTAATGATTTCGATCATACCTGGGGATATGTTCTTCTTTCTCCGGTTGTCGGTTTAAGCACCTTGTTTTGTGGAGAACTGGCAGTACTCAAAGCGATGAGAAAGCTCAAGATGATTGCCACCATCTCTATTTGCAATGTCATTCTTGCCATCGTCACCTCCATTCCATTGTACTACTATTTTGGTATCGATGGTGTTATTCCGGCATTTATCCTTCTTTATATTGCACAATTCATCACGATTATTTCTTTCTCTTATCGAGTACAACGACCTACTTTCATTTTCGACAAGAATAAGTTAGCGAAAGGATTTCCTATGCTTATCTTAGGTATTTCCTTTGCGCTTACAGGTATGATCAATCACGGTGCACAGTTAAGCATACGCACCTTTATCAATAACAATGGAGGACTTGAAGCAGTAGGATTATTCAACGCAGGTTATACGATTTTCACGACATTAGGAAGTGTAGCATTTGCTTCTCTTGATTCTTATTATTTCCCACGTCTTTCAGGCATTTTCAATAACTTGACACTTCGTCGTCAAACCGTTTTACGACAAACGAAAGTCACACTTTCCATCATCACCCCGTTGGCCGTGGTTCTGATTGCTGTACTTGGATGGGTACTTCCTCTTATGTTCAGTCATGAGTTTGATAGTGTTGTTCCAATGGCACAAATCGCAGTTGCCGGCCTTCTTTTCAGAGCTGTGTATCTGCCATTTGCCTACATTCCACTCTCTGCCGGCGATTCTAAGACATTCCTTTGCCTTGAATTAATCAGTGCCACAATACTTACCACTGCAGTAATCACAGGATATCATTTCTATGGATTATTCGGTGCTGGTGCAGGTTTACTGATTTCCAACATGATAGATATGTGTGTATCCATCAGTGTTGCCAAGATCAAGTATAAGCTTTAAGAGATTAATAAATCGATAATAACTATATATCAGTCGATAATACCTTTATATTGAAGCAAAGCATACAGATTATTAATAGCATGAGCCAAAACCGATGGCCAGATACATCCTATATAATAGACAAGGTATACGAAAATTGTACCCAAAAGCCATCGTGGAATAAAGCCATAGATTTCCATATGCATCAAGCTGAAAAAGAAGCCAATAATTACAGCTACTACATGCTTATTACACTTTGAGTATTTCCTGAACAAAGTAAGTAATGCCCCTCTAAAAGTCAACTCCTCTCCGATGGCTGTGGCAATACTCATAAGCAGGATCAATTCAAACCAACCTCCAAAGCCTCCTACACTTAACATCTTATTCAGGATCAACTCCTGAGCCGCAGCATCCTCTTCTGCCATTTGTCTCAACATCTCTGGCAGAGGGATATTCTTGCAAGCTTCAGTCAGCACATCAAGCAACGGTAAAGAGATCAAAGAGATAACCAGTACCAGACAATACTGTTTCCACGATGCCGTATTTCGCATGCCGAGATAATCTGCACACGACTGTTTCATCCTCACCCTACACCACACCAGTGCAGGTACCATCATTACAAAAATCGTTTGAAGCCATTGTATGACATGATAATACAACGGTGTATTAATCATCCCCTGAGCGACGACAGATATAACGATAGTCAATGATGCCACTACAGCAAATCCTCCCATCAGCATCAGAAGGAAATACCACAGTTCTGTCCAGAAACTTTTATTCATATTGTTCAAATATTAGCGCGCAAAGATAATAATTTCTATTGAAAGGACAAATTCCTTAACCATTTTTTCTATTTTAAATAGAATATGTGTATATTTGCACCGACTAATAATTCAAAACGATGAAAAAAACAATCAGTTTTGCCACTTTGCTTGCATTGATGGCTTCCCCTTTGGTTGCGCAACCAACGCCTCAGACGTATCATGAGGATCTCTCGTATTTCATGCCTTCTCAGCTCTATCAGTACACACTCGACAGCAAGATTCCTACCCCTAAGCAGGTATTCGGATTCGAAGCCGGCGAGCAGATGGTGCTCTGGGAGCAAGTAATCAATTATATGGAGAAGCTCACAGCTGCCTCTCCTCGTTTCAGCATCAAGGAATACGGCCGCTCTCATGAGAACCGCCCATTGGTTTGTGTCGCAATCACAAGTCCTTCAAATCAGAAGAAGCTCGATGAGATCCGTCAGCAGCATGGTTTGATGGCCGATCCTACAGCCAATGTAGATATTGAGAACCTGCCAGTTGTCGTAGAAATCATGGAGAGTATCCATGGCAACGAAGCTTCTGGCGTAAACAGCAGCATTCCTTTTGCTTATTTCTGGGCAGCAGCACAAGGCAAGGAGATTGAAGATCTTCTGGAGAAAACCGCCATCCTGCTCGTCCCTGGCCAGAATCCTGACGGCATCAACCGCTTTGCGACTTGGGTAAATTCTCACAGAAGCCTCAAAAACAATACCGATCCACAGAGCATGGAGTTCCACGAAACCTTCCCTGGCGGTCGTAGTAATCATTATTGGTTCGATCTCAATCGCGACTGGATCAATGCCACTCAGCCAGAGATGAAGGCGTTGCTCAAGATCTACCACGACTGGATGCCAAACGTCATGGACGATCATCACGAGCAGGGTCGCGACAGTTATTTCTTCATGGAACCTTCTGATCCTGTGGCATATTACCCATACATCCCTCAGGAGAACAAAGATCTTACTGACCAGATCTCAAAGTACAACGTCAAGGCGCTCGATGCCATCGGCTCGCTCTATTTCTCTCGCGATTCGTACGACAGCTATTCTCTTGGCACTGGTGACGTCTATGAGGACGCGCTCGGCTCTGTAGGTATGCTCTTCGAACAGCCATCGGCTCGTGGTATGCAGCAGGAAAGCACCAACGGTGTATTGAATTTCCCATTCACCATGCGCAATCATCTCATCACCGCCATGGGTTCTGTCAAGGCGTCTTATGAGATGCGCAATACACTCAACGAATATATGAAGCGCTTCGTAGCTGACCGCTATGCAGAGGCTCAGAAGCATGCAATTAAGGGTTGGGTGTTCGACGGTAACGGTTCAGAAGCCATCGCCTATCATTTCATTGAGATGATGCGCCAGCATCGTGTACAGGTCAATCGTCTGGCAAAGGATTATACCCAGAATGGCCATACCTACAAGGCAGAAAACAGCTACGTCATCTCTGGTGTTCAGCGCAATAGCATCTTGCTCCGTTCTTTGTTCGACAGTAACAAGCAGTTCGTCGACAGCCTTTTCTACGACGTCTCTACCTGGAATATGGCCGAAGCTTACGGCTTGAACTACGCTGAACTGAAGAGTACCACTGGCCTTATGGGCGATGATGCTACCCAGTTGGCATTCAAAGCCGGTGAGGTGAAAGGCGGCAAGAGCCAGGTGGCTTATCTCTTTGACAACAAGGAACTCTATGCACCTTATGTCATCAACGGCTTGCAGGAAGCAGGTATCCGTGTAATGGTAACCGCTTCAGGTGCTAAGGCAGAAGACGGCTCTTATGCTTACGGAGCAGGCGCATTGATCGTCCCTGTTCGTAGCCAGAAGGTATCTGCAGATTCTATTTATACAGTTATCAGCAAGTTGGCTAAAGAAGGCGGCGTACAGGTACAGAGCGTTGGCACCAGTCGCATGGCTGATTTCGACTTAGGTCACTACACCAACTCTTCACTCCGTCAGGCAAAGATTGCTATCGTAGCAGGCGGCCGCGACACGGGTACCCCTTGGTACATCCTCAACTATCGCATGCAGATGACTCCAACCATCCTCGACGACGCAACCCTCGACCGTCAGGATCTCAGCAAGTACAACGTCATCATCCTCACCTCCGCTCTCCGCGACAAGAAAGCTAGCGAGAAGATTGCAGAGTGGGTTCGCAATGGCGGTGAGCTGATTACCTTCGGCGATGGTTACAGAACTGCTAACGATAACAAGTTGAGCGACATCAAGACCAAGACACTTGAGAAGCCAGATTCTACCGTATACATCAACTTCGCCGATCGTCGTGATCGATTCAGCATGTACGAGATCCCTGGCACTACCCTTCAGGTTCAGATGGATTATACACACCCTCTCTGCTGGGGTTACAGCACTCCAATGCCATTGCTCAAGCGCACCAAGCTTGTATTCGAAATGCCAAAGGAGATCAACAACGCTCCAGTTTGGTTCGACAAGAAAGATCCACTCCTCAGCGGTTATCTGCGCAATGCACACAAGAAGTCGCTTACCGGCGCTCCTGAGGTAATCGTCAACAAGGCGGGTAAGGGTGTCGTTGTCAGCTTTGCCGATGACATCAACTTCCGTTCAACCTGGTACGCAAGTACACGTATGTTCCTCAACGCCATCCTCTTTGGCGATAAGATCTGATAAACATATCAATATCATAAAATACAACGGCCGCCTATTCTCAAGAATAAGCGGTCGTTTGTTTTATTTGAATGTCATCGTAAATTCTGTACATTCATCATCACTCCTCGTCAGATCCAGCGTTCCGTTATGAGCTCGCATAATTTGTCGCGAAAGGCTCAATCCGATGCCAGATCCATCCTGTTTCGTAGTGAAGAATGGAATGAAAATCTGTTCTTGACTTTCTGGAGTTATCGGAGCGCCATCATTCGCCACATGAATCAACGTCTGCTCATTACTATCAATCTCGGCGGTAATCCAGATATGCTTGGCTCCTGCCTGCAATGCATTCTTGATTAGATTGATTAAGATTCGACTGATCTGCGATTCGTCAGCATAGATCAATATGTCATCCGTTTTAGGTAGATAAGTGCAAACCACTCCAGTGATCACACATTGCTCACTAGTCAACTCAATGACTTTATTTATCAGCGGATTAAGCATCAACGCTTTCAAGACAGGCTTAGCTACACCAGCCAGCTCTCTATAGGATTCCACAAATCGAATAAGATCTTTCGACGAAGAGGCAATGGTTGCAAGACCTGCCTTCACATCCATCTCACGTTCTTTCTCGGGAACATCTACAGAATGACTCAAAGCTTCGCTAAGCGAGGCAATAGGACTCACCGTGTTCATAATCTCATGAGTCAGGACGCGTATCAACTTTGTCCACGATTCCTGTTCATAAAGTTGGCGACGGCGCTCCACAATCCACTTGATACGATTCAGCGTCTTATTGAACTTCGTATTTTCCTGAAATCGGAAGTTAAATTCATCATCCTCAAAGGCATCGAGCATATACTCCAGCTTCCTTCGATCCTTCTCACGGACATAGACAGCGGTCACTATCACAGTAATAATAACTGCGATAAACACCACTATTATGATTTGCCACATTTGCATCAGATACCGTATTTCTTAAGTTTGCTATAGAGTGTCGGGCGACTGATTCCTAGCTCTTTAGCCACCATGCTGAGATTACCATTACAGCGCTTCATCGAGTCACGAATCGTCTTCTCCTCAGCTTCATCGAGTGTCTGACTCATGGTCGAAACAACCTTCGATGACGTATTCAGCGACAGATCTTTCAACTGCAACTCCTTCCCTTCCGACAAGATCACCGCCTTCTCGATAACGTTCTGCAACTCGCGGATATTGCCACTCCAAGCATGAGCCGTCAGTCGCTCTGCAGCCTCTGCAGAAATCGTCTCTACGGAGCGACGATACTTCTCCGCATACTTTTTCAGGAATCTCTCGGCCAAAGGCAGGATATCTCCAACCCTATCTCGCAATGGAGGCAGGTGCATCTGCATGGTGTTGA
>JAZUIL010000042.1:0-8811 GCA_045642245.1 Bacteroidales bacterium | reverse complement strand
CCTACACCACAGCATTCAACGACGGCCTGTGTAGGGTCGAGTTCGGTGATTTCACCGTAAAGATATTCAATCATAAGGGTCGCATTTATATTTGGAAGTGCAAAGATAGTAAGAAAAAATGAGAAATCACAATTTTGTGGAGAAAATTGAATCTATAACAATCCTATTCTTCATTTTCCGGTCGAAAAATTTGTAGATTTAGAGTTTTTTGTGTTTGCGACAACCGGTGTATAGAACTTGCTTAAATCCAATTCTACATTAAATATCATCCTAACCAGCATCGCAGGTTAGGGTGCAGAAACCTAGAATACTATAGTACTTGGTTGAGATAATCTGCGCCCATCACATATAAGACCATAGGTGAATAGCGGATAAAACTTTTTGTCGATCTTCTTGGATTCACTTCAATTGCACAAATGTTCAGGCCTCTTCTGACAACGAGCGCATTTTGCGCTGGATAAAAATATGGGTCAAGGGTTCAATCAACTCTTTTTTTTGGGATATCTGTGTATCAAGGATATTACGAAATTGTAGTCAAAATGGAATTATTATCTGCTAAGTTCAGATAGCAAAACAATATTGATTTTGTTTTTTTTGAGCATAATGCTGAGTGTAATTAAAATTTGGAAAATCCATAACTTTTCTTTATTTTTGCAGCTGTGGGATTAATTTATTTAGATACTGATGCAGTATTCCGTCTGATTGTGCATTTATAGGGTAAACAGTCATTTATAAATATGAAGAAGGTTTTATCTTTATTGCTGGTTGCAATGGCAATCTGTGCATGTACAGAGATCGATGATGAACGTCCTAATTCTGAAAGCGTTGCCAAGCCTATTGTGCTGACCAGAGCGGAAAATAGTGCATGTGTTCAGGCAAAGACTTTTGCTTTTAATTTTGTCCGTCAGACCAACACGGAGGCTCAGGGAGAGAACTATTTCGTATCGCCACTGAGTGCTGAAATGGTACTGGCGATGCTTTGTAATGGTACGGCCGGAGAGACTGAAGAGGAGATCCGTAAGGTGCTTGGTTTCGGTGATTTCACCCTCGAAGACCTGAACAGCTACAACCAGAAGATGCTCCAGTCATTTCCAACGCTCGACGCTTGTACGAAAGTGACCTTTGCCAATGGATTCTGGGCCGAAAAGTCGCTCAATCTGCAGAAGTCTTATCAAAATTTGATCTTTGATCAGTATGACGCTTCGTGTTTCTCGTTCGATAACCTCGAGAAAGCAAAGAAAGAGATAAACAGCTGGTGCGATAAGCATACCGGTCATATGATTAGGGACATCATGGGGCAAAACGACACTTTTGTCTTCGCGCTGGTAAACGCGCTATATTTCAAAGGTGAATGGAGCCGAAAGTTCAATGCGGAAGAAACTCAGAAGAAAGTATTTCATAACCTGGATGGCACGACCTCTCAGGTGCCGATGATGCATAAGACGACAGAGACGAATCTCTTCCAATATGGATATAACGACTATTGCCACAAGCTCACGATGCCATTCGGTAACCATGCGTATTCGTTCAACGTCGTACTTCCTGCCAAAGGCTCTTCGCTCGATGACTGCATTGAACGCCTGAACGATCAAGAGATAAGTGATCTCAATATGCAGAATCATGGAACATGTACCTTGGTAGAGATACCACGCTTCACGCTCGACTATGAGTATTCGCTGGAAGAGATGCTCCAGGGTATGGGAATCAAGAAGTTGTTCTCTATGGAGCAGGATTTGTCGGGAATGTTGGCTTCTTATGTCCCATTGGTAATTAAGGCGAAGCAGAAGACCCGCATCGAGGTCGACGAGAAAGGCGCTAAGGCGGCAGCCGTCACACATATCACTGGAGATATGATGGACGCAGGACCAACAAGTTCCGATACCTGGAAGTTTATAGTTGATGAGCCTTTCTTCTTTTTCGTCAGCGAAACTAGTACAGGTAGCATACTTTTCTCGGGACGTATGAACAGTTTATAATGAATATCGAACAAGACATAGCTGAGCGCTTCAGGCGAGGAGACTCGCAGGCAGGGAAGCTACTCTATGAGACATACGCCAACTGGCTGCTTGGCGTATGTCTCCGCTATGTTGGTGACCGGGATACGGCCAAAGATTTGCTGCACGATGGTTTTATACAGATACTTACACATTGCAGACAATTCTGTTGGAAAGGCGAGGGGAGCCTGAAAGCATGGCTCTTCAAGGTGCAGCAGAACATTATACTGCAGCATCTGCGGAAGCAGGAGTCGATGGATGAGACGCTCTCGCTCGACGACGTACAGCTGACCGACATCCCAGAACCAGAGACAATACGAGACATTCCCCATCGCGTACTGATGAAGCTGATCAGTGAACTACCATCGGGTTATCGTACGGTATTTAATATGTTTGTGATCGACGGACATTCGCACAAAGAGATTGCACAGCTCCTGGGTATCAAGGAGAAGACCTCAGCCTCACAATTAGTACACGCCAAGCGACTGCTGGCAGCCAGGATCAACGACTGGAGAAAGGAGAACCTACAATGAAGCAGAACGAAAATAACGAGCAATGGCTTGATGAGATCCGCCAGACGATGACGGATTATCAGGAGGAACTTCCGGCCGACGGCTGGGAGAAGCTGGCTGCTGCTATGGAGAAAGTTGCAGAAGAAATTGTGCTAGAGGAGAAATCACAGACAAAGATTGTACCGATGTGGATGCGACGAGTTGCAGCGGTCGTACTACTTGGCGTGATAGGAGCAGGAGGAGTGTATTATTTCTTTGAAATGCCAGAGAATGAGGAAGTATCGGTGCTCAAAGAGACGGGGAAGCAACAGGAGAAAATAGTGCAACCGGTGACGTTGGCAGAAGAAGATGGTACCGCAGAGGATAAAAATGTAGTGGAAAGGCATGAGACGTTGCGGTCAAAGCCGGTAAAGGCGCAAGGGAACTGCGTACAGCCTTCTTCTGTGCAGGCGAGTGTAAGAGAGCCAGCAGAGAAAGAGACGCAAGCTGCAGAGACACAATCAGAAAAGAGCTTCTCTGACATGCATAATGAGGAGAAAGCGGTGCTGTTGGCTATGGAAGCAAAATCCGGCAGAAAGCCTGCTTCAAACAGTTCTTGGAACGTCGGCTTACGATTAGGCCGGCATGGTATGACTAATTATAGCAATGGAGGAGAACAAGTGCCAGACAATGATTTTACTTCGCCTGGGATTCTTGAAGATAATCGTGACTCTACCTCTCATTCGTCCACATCGCAAGCTGTGACCAGAGCGTTGACGCACGCTTCGCAGCCGGAAGATAAGGTTGTCAGTTCCGATCATCATCTGTCATGGAGTGCAGGCGTCTCTGTGAGCAAGCAGTTGCACAAAAATGTGGCTTTCGAAACAGGTTTAGTATATACCTATCTGTCATCGGATGTGCAGATGAGCCAGTCGGGGCAGCAGCACCAGCAGTTGCATTATCTGGGGGTTCCGTTGAAACTTAATGTCATGCTGGCAGAGAATTTGCACTGGCAGTTCTACACAGGCTTTGGCACGATGGTTGAACACTTGCTCCATGGCAAGCGCGGCAATACAAACCTCCATCTCAACGATTGGCAGTGGTCGATGAACGGAGGCTTAGGTGTGCAGTACAAGCTGACCAATCTCATGGGTCTTTATTTTGAACCGGGAGTCAATTATTTCTTCAGCAACGGAACAGAGGTGCCAAGCCTTCGCACCGAAAGCCCTTTCTCAATCAATCTGCAGATCGGAGTCCGATTCGGGTTGTGATGAACAAAATAATAGTAAAAAACTCTCTTTATTGAGATATGAGTAAAACAATAGAGTCCGTACGCTGTATAGGATGAATAGGCATATTTGTGGTATGTGTATAATTGGGGAATTATAAAAGAAAGAACTTGTAAGAATCCTTATAAGTTCTTTCTTTTATCTGTTACCATATAGGCGCTATCTGCTTTCTTTATACTGACTGGATAACCAAGTTTCTTACACTCTTGTATAAAAGCTTTAATGTCGATCGGCGTCTTGATAACTAGGTATTTGCCACAGATGCAGAAGTCAAAATCGTTCGTGATATTGTGTTCTTCAAAGTGCTCAATCACATGCATGCATTCGGGTTCTAAGAAAGGCGCCGTATCCATCTGGACAAGCTGTTCGGCTCTGATAAGTTTTCCGTTGTAGGGATATTCAATGATGTTGTAGTCAATGTCTGTCATGTAAATAGTATCTTTACTGACATGTAGTATCCAGGTCCCTTCACATTCCTTAATAAGAGAGATAGCAGCAGGGGTAAAATACTGTTCCAAATTATAAGGTCCGGTATCTCGTATTCCTGTCATATAATATTGATATTCGACTGGACCCATTTCTATAAATAAGTCCAGATCAAATTCTCTACCTTTGTGATTCAGATAACTCATACGTTTCTAAGATTTCGATGAAATTCCACGATAACATTGCCAAGCTTGATGATGAAGACTCCCATGCGAGTCATGGTAGGACTTTTGAATTGGTTTGAAGCCCATTCTACTACTTGATTACGCTTCTCTGGGTCGAGATGTAGGCTGACATTCAGGCAGGTTGGTGCTACTTCGGATGCGAACTCTGGTGAGTTTTTTCCTTCTGTGATGGGATCTTGCCCCACTAATCCGATCGCGTAAGCTACTGCACTTCCCCCAAGGAATCCATGATCCCCGCCGATTCTGCATTGGAACAAGGTTCGTGCTGCGTCTGCTATTTCCTTGATCTCCATCAGTCCCTTGGCAAAACCGTTTGAGATGAACCATTCGAGTTCCTGATTGAGTCGTGCTTGGACTTCCTCGGTCATGTTAGGGTAGACAGACTTAGATTTGAATCCTACTTGGAAGCGGAGAGTAGCGGCCTGCTGTTTTGCCTCGTTTTTCTGCTGCTTGTTATTCTTTTTCATAATACTTCTTATTTCGTTACACTATATAATACGAAAGGATTTTGGCGAAACAGCCCTATTTTGTCATCTGTTATGCAAGAATTCCGCACATATAAGAATTTTTAATGGTCTTTTTATGAGATTCGAATCATTTTCCTCATCTTTTTCAAGAATAGTCTATATCTTTGTCGCACCATAATAATACTACTATGATTAGCAAAACCTATTATCGATATATCTGGCTCCTTAATACCTTGCTTGATAATGATTCACTGACGTTTGAAGAACTGGGATTACTCTGGCTAGACGATCCTTTGAGCGATGGAGAACTGCCGCTCCGTACATTCCATGAGCATAGGAAAGGAATCAAAGAATTATTTGGTGTTGATATCGAATGCGACAAGTCAGATGGTTTTAGATACTATGTCAAGAATCCAGAATTGTTGAATCAGAACCGATTAGCAAAGTGGCTCCTCAAAGCCTATAATGTGCCCAAAGAATTTGCTACATACAATAGGCTAAAAGATCGAGTATTGCTTGAAGAAATGTCTGGTGGAAATGCTTTTGTTGATCCAATCCTTGATGCTTTGCAACGCGATGTGGTAATCATCGTGGATTATCAAGGCTATGAAGGTCCGCATGAAATCTATCATATTTCACCTTACGCGCTTAAAGCCTATAATCGTCAATGGTATCTGCTCGGTTATGTCAACGAAAAGAATGCCATTCGAAACATTGCTCTCAATAGAATCCTTGATTTGAAAGTAACCAATAAGTCTTTTGAACGACCTAAAGATTTTGATGCGCGGAAGTATTATGCCAACACCATAGGCATCTTCGTCAACGAAGATCTTCCAGTCGAGACGGTTAAGATACGAGCATACGGAGTACAACCCGAATACCTCCGCGCTTTGCCGCTGCATAAAAGTCAACAAGAGATCAAAACAAAGCATGGTGAATATGCGGATTTTCTGTATAGACTGTGTGTTACACCAGAACTGATCTCTACGATACTATCTATGGGGGAAAAGGTGGAGGTGCTGGAGCCGGAGGGACTGAGGGAAGAGATAAAAAAGAGAATTGAAAAATGCTTGTCAAGCTATAAATATTGATAATATATGGACAATAATTTGAAACTAGAGTATTTTGAGAGATTAATTGCACCAAATGACTCAGAAAAAAGTTTTATCGAACAGTATCTAGAAGGTAGCGGCAATGAACTAAGAGGCAAATTTTGGAGTAACAAATCTTCTTCTAGATTATGTTTTGACTTGTATTCCTGGATATGTAAAAATAAGGATGTTAGTAATTTTCGTTTTGAAAAGAAATTGCCAGGCGTGATAACCGGAAAGAACCGTGTATCGGGTGTCCCCAATATGGATGTTTTCTTCGAAATAAATGATAATCTTGTCTTTATTGAAAGCAAATATACAGAGACTGGAAACAACTGGAAATATAAGGAAGACCCACAAGAAAATGGTTACTGTTTGTCAGAAGCATACTGGGGAACTGATGAAAAAGGATACAAATCTTGCAAGTTGACTATTGGTGAACGTTTTTATAATCATCCGGAAATAGCACTTTTATTTAGCAATTTCTGCAATGACATTCAAAATGAAATAAGAGCCAGACAATCTGAATATTCAAAATATTCATGGTTTGATCCTAAGCAAGAAACTTGTCACTTATTCGGTATTATCTTTTATATTATAAATAATAATCTGAGAGATCGTAATGTTTATCTTTGCAATAATGTTTTCCGATGCGAAGAATCTGGAGATTGCTTCGATATAGCGGACTCTATCGTGCAGGTGTTCAAAGAAAAATCTGAAGAATTGCTGAATAAGATTTTCAAAACATACAATTGTAAGTTCTTCTTTGTTGTGAATGCAATTCAAGATATTCTAAACAAAGGCTTCTTGGGTTTATATTTTGCAAATGCAAAGATGTTTGCAAAAGAAGATACTGATGTATCAAGCTATATTCTTAAAAATTATAATCAAAACAAACGATAATAAGAGTTTCGTCTATGTCTCTGCGGTGTTTTTGCATTCACTCCCACAAAAACACCGCAGTTTTCAAATCCTCTTCGTATTATATAGTGTAACCAACACAAATGATATGAAGAAGAAAGACTTTCAATTGAACCTGTGCGAGATTCTGAACAACAATATCTTTGAACAGACCGTAACACTGAAGCAGGCGAAACAGGATCCGGAAAGCAATCTGCAAGTTGTCCAGAATCGCTATGTAGAGTGTATCGCCAAGCTTTATGAAAACCAAGGATTATCACATGACGAACTGATCTCTGCTGGCAACAAGGGATTGCTCAAAGCAGCAGAGAACTATCATCCGAATAAGAAATTCAAGTTTGCAGCTTATGCTGTGTGGTGGATCCGTCATTACATCTTACAAGCAATTCAGGAGAAGAAACATTAATAAACACGATGGCAGTAACATTTGAAACGCTTAACCCAAATGCTCCCATTTTCAGAGAGTTGATGTCAAATCCACCCTCTTGGTGGGAACGATTTGTTAGAGATCCTTCACTATATATCGAAATACGTAAGGATAATCAAATAAACGTATATTTTGAAGGTGGTAGTATCGCTCGCATCCACTATTGTAGTAAGAAACACCAGCTTCAGGTTTTCACTCATCACAGAGATCTTGGACATCCGAAACCTTCGAAAGGTTCACTTTATGAGGAGTGTAGTAGTTATATTAGTCAGATCATTGATGAGGTCATTGAACGCGTGAAGAAAGTATACTCACAGAAGCATGATGTTAATGGTATCATTGATAAAGAGAAATGGTCAGAGAAGTTTATTCAAGGATCATTGATTGTCAATACAAGAGATATCCATCTGGATTCGGAGTTCGCATATATCGACGAAAATTCAGACAATCGAATTGACTATGTCAGATGTGACAGAGGCGTCATCGCCTTTGTGGAAATCAAACGAATGAATGATGGTCGTATGTTGCACGAGACTGATGAAGCACCTGAGATAGTGGAGCAGATGAAACGATACAGACATTTTATCCATAAATATAGTGATGAAATCCTCGCGTATTACCAGAAGCTATATGACATCAAGAAGTCGCTCAAGTTGCCAGTACCTGCTGTTCGGCCAACATCAATAAGTCAGGAGCCATTATTAGTCATCTTTGATTGTTGGGAAAAAGAAACAAAAAACAGAGAAATACACAGAAAGAGAGTAAAGTCGATTCTTGATAGGGAAGGCATCGTTTATTCTGTCTTCTCGGAATTATTGACACAACAAGAATATGCATATATAAAAAGCTGATGCTATCCCGTAAAGAAATGTGACAGATTATTACAGGTTTTTGTTCTAGTTTTCAGAAGAGGACTCCATACCCCAGTATTGTTACTAGCCCCCTTAAGGGGGCCGTAACTATAATACTGAGGGGTGAAGGCGTCCTCTTCTGACTTTGCTGCTATAGCGTCGATAAGCATGTTTCTCGTTGAAAATGTAATGTGGAAAGGTAAAATAGAAAGGAAAGGGACGGGTTGTCAACAAAAAAGTCAGTTTTTCGTAGAAAGATTTGGAATTTCGGAGAAAAATGAGTAATTTTGCGCCCGCTAAATAAAAAGGCAAAATAAGTAATTCGAATTAAGTTTCAAATTCAACGATATGAAGTACGCAGAATATAACCAATTCAACCTTTCGGAGATCAACAAGGAGGTCCTGAAGCGTTGGGATGAGAACAGTGTCTTTGAGAAGTCGATGACCACACGTGAAGGTCATCCTTCGTTCGTGTTTTATGAGGGTCCACCGTCAGCTAACGGTATGCCAGGTATTCACCACGTGATGGCACGTTCGATTAAGGATATTTTCTGCCGCTTCAAGACCATGAAGGGTTATCAGGTGAAGCGTAAGGCTGGTTGGGATACC
>JAZUIL010000041.1:0-7172 GCA_045642245.1 Bacteroidales bacterium | reverse complement strand
TTATACTGGTTAATTATAATGGTAACTAGACTTGATCTGGGACTGATGTCGGAAAGAAAAAATAGCTTCAGATTAATTGAGATCTGAAGCTATTTCAAATTATGCTTTGATGTTCTGGTTTTCTTTGGTTTCTTTGATCTTCTCTTTGATCATTGTTTTTGTATCGTCATATAAATCCTTTAAGTAAAGGAACCATCCTGTTGATAATATTAATCCTAAGAATCCATAGATCATAACAGTATTTTTACGACTGTTAGATGGAACAAGTGGCATTGTCGCTGGTTCTATTATCGCAAATATAGGTCGCATTTCTTGAACTTTTGCACGAGCCATTTCTCTTTGTTGAGCCATCTGCGAGTATATTTGATTTGCGAGTTCTGCTTCTTGCTGAAGTCTTTCTTTTCGATTACTTACAGAAAGCAAAGAGACGTCACGGTCATAGTCCATACTTGCAGCATATGCCGCTTGTGCTTTTACTAATTTAGCATGGGCTTCATCTGCAAGTTTTATATAATACTCTAAGTTCTCTCTTCCTTTCTGAGTCTTATATAAATCTATATAGTTTTGAAGACGAGTGCATACGGTATCTGCCAATTCTGTTGCCATTAATCTGTCATCCATAGTTACTGAAATTGTTGTTATTCCAGTTTTTTTGTCAATTGCTACAGATATTGATTCCTTTAACTTCTCTAAAGCGTTAATTTGCTCTTTAGTTAACTGGGAAATATTGATATTTTCACTGGATTCCTCAGATTCTCCCCAGATGCTTTCAATTATTCTTGATATAAAGCCTTTAGGTTTATCTTTCCCTGTAAGATGTTGGTACAAAGTCGTTTGTTTTCCTACAATACCTTTTTGGACATCTTTAGGATCAACATATTCTGTTAACTTAACATCAAATAACTGGGTTAAGAATGGTGTGCTGCTACAAATATCTGGGAAAAGAGAAATGTTTAAGGCATCGGGGCCAAGCGAAGCTCCCATATTTACACCTAACATGCTTGCAATACCACCAAGCGAAGAGGTTCCTGTAGCTCCAGCTTGTGCTTCAGGTGCAAGTGTGGTATTTACGGTGAATTTTCTCTTTTGATTCAGTGCAACAACTATGCCGATACATCCAAAAATGAATGTTATAATTGCTATTTTTTTCCAATACAAAAGGAACTTAGATATGTACAAAGCCCAATCAATTGGTTCGTCTTCTTCCTCGTACATATTATTGATGTATTCGGAATTCTGGTGGTTGTATTGATTCATTTGATTCATATTGTCTTTATTTTAGAATATTAGCAATTGAAGCGATCATAGTTGCTAAAGAAGCTGAAGTTGTAGCAATGCTTAACACTCCTTGAAGTCCAATGCCATCCTTGTCTTTTGACGGAACAATAATCTCACTACCTGGTTCAATCTTTCCCTTCTTAGCTTTTGTAATATGTCCATTCATATGAACAACATAAGCGCGGCTCTTTCTGGCACGATAAGCGAATCCACCAGCTTCTTCAATGTAATACTTATATCCACTATTTGGTTTGTATGTAATTGCATTTGGAGATTGAACGGCACCGCTTACGCGTACAATATTACTATAAGTAGGAATCTCAAGACGGTCTCCCTCTCTCAAAACAATATCATAGAAACTGCCTGGCTTTTCAATTGCTTTTTCAAGTTCAATAGCAACATAATACTCATTCCCGAGTTCTTTGCTGCTAAGTGTCAGTGAATCCACACCTTGTTTTGCACGATTAAGAACCTCTTCCATCTGCTTTCTCTCTGTGTCTGTCATCTGACGAACTAATCGAGCTCCCTTTGCATACGCAAACTGAGTTATGCCACCAGCTTTCTTTACAAGCTCAGAAAGGCGCTCGTCACGCTCTGTCATTGCAAAATCACCAGTAAAATTAGCTTCGCCTGAAACGGAAACAAACTTCTGAGTAGTGTATGATGGACTGTTTCTTACAATGACTTCATCATATGGTTCAAGTACAAAACCTGGTGTGCCATCAATAACAAAACCTTCTTTAAGAGCAAAGGTATAAAGCTTAGAGATTTCGTTTGTGGCTTCTGTGCCGGTTTGATCTGTATTTCGTCGTGAAATATCAACGCGAGCAATTGATGCGCCTGCGTTAAGGCCGCCTGCCATCATAATAAGATCCTCAAGAGTAGTGTTGTCTGCATAGGGATACATACCAGGATTAGCAACCTGTCCACGAATTGAAACTGTCTCATATTCCTTCATGTCATTGATGCTAGGAATAAACAGTTCGTCATTGTTCTTAAGAATGATATCCTGAGTAGTACCATTCATAATGCCACGAAGATCTACAGATACAACTTCAAGACTCCTGTCAGTTTTTTCTCTATGAAGTACTGCGCGAGATGTAAATGCTTCAGGCTGAAGACCACCAGCACGATCAATGAGTGTTTTTACAGAATAAATCTTTGTGCTAAGCTGGTAGATTCCTGGCTGTGTTACAGCACCTCTCAAATTAATACGATTCTGATAACGCTCAAGAAGTTTGCCGACTGAGACTTCATCTCCTTCGTGAATCTTGAAACTATTATATTCTGTACTTTCGACACTTAAAACTTCATAGTTCGTAGATCCTTGTCGAATTACTGTAATATTCTCTGTGTAAGCTCCTTTAGAGAATCCTCCAGCATAATCTAACAGATTCTGCATTGTTTCACCTTCCTTCATCTCAAAGTACATTGGACGTTTGACTTGTCCATCTACTTTTACCAGATTAGAATATGCAGGAACAATCACAGCATCACCATCCTCCAAGCGAATGTTACTCTGGCTGTTGCCATTCATGATAAAATCATATGCATCAATAGTACTGATGGTTTTGCCACGTCGAGTTACTTTGATCTTACGAATAGAACCTGGATCCTTAATGCCTCCAGCACTATAAAGTGCATGGAATGCTGTTGCAAAACCAGAGAGGGTATAAGTACCTGGAACTTCGACTTCACCAAGAACATTGATTGAAATACTGCGTGTTTCACCTAAAGTTAAAACAATATCTGTCTGAGATTCATCGTTGTCAAGACCAGCATAGATTGTAGATAACTTCTTGCGAAGGAATTTGTTCGCTTCATCAACCGTCTTCCCGCTAAGATAAATTGGACCTAAAACATCAACAGTTATGCTTCCTTCACTTGAGATTATATCCTGAATGGTTGCTTGGTTCGCACCATAAATATCTATGATAACTTCATCTCCAGGGCCTAATTTATAATTACGAGGGGTTGCAAGATTAAGACTCGGCTCAAAAGTTAGATCTTGATTCTTGAAAATGTCACGACCAAAGACACTATCTTTTTGGTTCTCTATCATTTCAAGATCATTGCTCGTACTAGTAAAATAAAGAGAATCATTCAATTCTTCAGCTGTCCAACCTCCATTACTTGTAGTGGAATTGTTGTTTCTTGATCTGTTGTTTTGTGCAACGAGTCGGCCATTTTTAATCTCGTTCTTTTCAATACGTTTGCCTCTCTGTCGATTAACGCCAGTGGTCTTAGTGTTGTCTTCTGATTTGCTGCTTGCTTCTGCTTGATAAAGTTTCTTGACACGTTCTGCTTGAGCTCTGTCAACTCCACGAGCTGCAAGTTCTGTCAAAATTGCTTTTTGAGATTTGCCAGAAGAAAGGCCTTTCTTGACATATTCCAATACTTGTCTATCGGACATAGTAGTTACAGCTTGTATTGGGTACATAAAAAAACCCAATGCAAAAAGAGATAAGAGTAAAAGAATTTTTTTCATATAATATATATTTAATTATGATCTTTTTTTTAATCGAATTTTTCTAATCAAATCTTTTTATTCTCCACCAAATTCCATCAAATAAGCCTTGATGAATCCATCAATCTTACCATCCATTACGCCTCCTACATCAGATGTCTGGAATCCTGTACGGTGGTCCTTGACACGGCGGTCGTCAAAGACATATGATCGGATCTGAGACCCCCATTCGATCTTCTTCTTGCCAGCTTCGATAGCAGCTTGCTTTTCACGACGATGCTCAAGCTCGATGTTATAAATCTGTGATTTCAAGAGCTGAAGAGCCATCTCTCGGTTCTTAGGCTGGTCTCGTGTTACGGTACATGCCTGCAAGAGCTCGGTCTCAACTCCGGTATAAGGATCAAGATACATGTATCGTGCACGAACACCAGATTCAACCTTATTTACATTCTGTCCACCGGCACCGCCCGAGCGGAAAGTATCCCATGTCAAACGACCTGGATCGATGTTTACTTCAATAGTATCATCAATCATTGGGAAAGCAAAGACAGATGCAAAGGAAGTCATTCGCTTGCCTTGTGCATTATATGGAGAAACGCGTACCAGACGATGTACACCGTTTTCTGACTTCAGATAACCAAAGGCCATTTCGCCTTCAAGCTCCAACGTACAAGACTTAATACCAGCATCATCACCCTCTACCAGATCCTGAACTGTCACTTTGTAACCATGATCTTCTGCATATCGCATATAGAGTCGCATCAACTGCTGAGCCCAGTCGTTGGCTTCGGTACCACCTGCACCAGCATTGATCTTCAGGACGCAGTTCATATGATCCTCTTCACCCTGAAGCATATTCTTGAGTTCGATATCCTCGAAGAGTGCGATGGTCTTAGCATATTGCTCGTCTACCTCTTCCTCGGTTACGATTTCTTCTTTATAGAATTCAAAAGCCGTAGCCAGTTCGTTGACGTTGTCTTTTGCTGAATTATAGGCTTCAATCCAATTGCGGATACCCTTTACTACTTTCATTTGCGCCTCGGCAGCCTTTTGATCTTCCCAGAATCCTGGCACCTGAGTACGAAGTTCTTCTTCTTCTAGCTGGATCAATTTATTGTCAATATCCAGATATCTATGCAAGTCGGCAAGTCTTTCTTGAGTTGCTTTAAGTTGCTCTATTGTTATCATATTAATATATATATTTTGCGACAAAGATACTCAATTTCGGTTAAAAAACAAAGATTTCATAGAAAAGAATGCCAACGTTTGATTAAAATCCTTATCTTCGCGGTCAAAACAACAACTATACTTGCCAATTATACATCTGAATATGGATATTCAAACAGCACAAGCCTCTGCCGTTTCATTGCTTCGCTCAATGATCTCCATCCCCTCGGTAAGTAGGGATGAACAAGCTGTTTCAGACATGCTGCAGCAGTATATTTCTGATATTACACAGCAGGAAGTACATAGACATAACAATAATCTCTGGCTGGTCGATCCTCATTTCGATGAGCATAGACCTACACTTTTGCTCAATGCACATCTTGACACTGTCAAGCCGGTAGCATCCTGGAAGCGGGATCCTTTTACTCCAGTAGAAGAGGTCGAGATTGTCGATGGTCGTACGCAGACGAAGCTCTTTGGCCTTGGCTCAAATGATGATGGTGCTTCGTTGGTATCTTTGCTTCATGTCTGGATATTGTTGACAGAGACGCAACAGGAATACAACGTCATATTCCTGGCGTCAGCCGAAGAGGAAGTGAGTGGAAAGAATGGTATAGAAAGTGTTCTCCCTCTTCTCCCAAAAATTGATGTTGCACTTGTTGGTGAACCTACAGGTATGCATCCTGCCATAGCAGAAAAAGGTCTGGTTGTCCTTGATGGAGTGGCTCATGGAAAATCTGGACATGCTGCACGTAATGAGGGTGTTAATGCACTTTATATAGCACTTGATGCCATTCAGGAATTGCGCAATTATCACTTCCCAAAAGAATCAAAGACGCTTGGCCCAATTAAGGTGACAACCACAGGTATTCAGGCAGGAACTGTACACAACGTGATACCTGATACGTGTACATTTATGGTCGATGTCCGTACAACAGATGCTTATTCAAATGAGGTGGTCGTAGAGATGTTACAGACAGCCGTTAATCCTTCAGAAAACTCGTTTTCAGAGGCATTGCCGGTTACGTTGACTCCTCGCAGTACGCGTCTTCAGCCCTCTGGAATAGACATTTCTCATCCATTGCTGCAGAGTATTATCCGCCATGGTCGTGAACCCTTTGGCTCTCCAACCTTATCGGATCAGGCTTTGATGCGATTCCCAAGTGTGAAAATAGGACCAGGCCAGTCTTCTCGCAGCCATACAGCAGATGAGTATATCTTAATAGAGGAAATCCATGAGGCCATCATCCTTTATTGGTCGATTCTCAATGGACTTGTTTTATGATTTCTTGATTTGATTATGAAAAAAGAACTCAAGGATTATTTTCGTCAGGGTGTCCGCAAGTTAAAGCATCGCAAAGGGTTTGGCGTACATTCTCCATTCGCCTTTTCTATTATTACAGAGGTGATTGAAGAAAAAATCCCATACTATGCATATGCTTCGATGCAGAGACGTTACGATAAGAAAAGTAGCATTCCATTCAAAGTTGTTTGTTTGCTTTTCCGTCTTGCTAATCGATTCCGTTGTCGAAAGATAGCTATCATAGGAGAGGAGCAATACGCGACGATGCCTCTCACCGAAGTAGATACGCGCAATGTTCTTACATTGATTAATGATGCACAGGCGATGCAGGTGACAGACGATCTAAAATATGACATGATTGTGGTCAATGTAAACCCTTTCTCTGAAGCATCAACGCTTTCTGAGTGGCTTTTAACACATTCTGCTCCAGAGTCGGTTATCTTTGTCAAAGGTATCCAACCGCGTCATCTTCTTGAGACGGTATGGGATGATTTCTGCGATCATGATGAGATACCGATTACTATGGATCTTTATGACTATGGATTAGCCATTCGTAAGCCTAATTTCTTTAAGCAACATTACATAGTATCGTTCTAACTAATAAAAAACGTTAAAAAACGATACAGAAAGTATCATTGTATAAAGTTTTTATATATCTTCGCGCGAAAATTCAGAAGAATTTCTTACAAAAAGAGTATTATTTTATAGTGTTTTACATATAAAAACCTTATTAACTAATGTATTGGACTCTTGAATTGGCCTCAAAGCTTGAAGATGCGCCATGGCCTGCAACCCGAGAAGAACTACTTGATTATGCTAACCGTTCGGGAGCACCTCTTGAGGTAATTGAAAACCTTCAGGAAATCGAAGATGAAGGCGAGATGTATGATTCTATTGAAGATCTCTGGCCTGACTATCCTCAAAAAGATGATTTCTTCTTCAACGAGGAGGAATATT
>JAZUIL010000040.1:0-4630 GCA_045642245.1 Bacteroidales bacterium | reverse complement strand
CTCATAATCTTATACAGTTTCATATTATTCCACTCATTTATTTAATTGGTATGCCAGGCGCTCATCTCCATTGAAACAGTAGATGACACCACAGTAGGTAAAGCCGGCATGATTGATGGCCGTCTGCATCACGATATTGTTACGATGTGTGTCAATACGTACTGAATCATAACGCTGCAGCGCAAATTCCATTACTCTCCTGAAGATTCCTTTCACCTCACCGCTACTGGCAATCCTGTGTATCGTCGCATAAGGAGTGTCATCGATCCAGGCTCCGTCATAGATGACTTCGTAGGTCGGGTCCTTTCCTTCGCGCAGCACAAAGGTAGCCACGATCCTACCCTCATACTCGCACACATAACTGTCTTGGCAAGCCAGATCCTCATCGATCATCTCCATGCTCGGATAGTTCTCATCCCATTGGGTCGGATTACCTGTCTCAGACATAAACTTCCGTGCTCGGGCAAAGATCTCCAGCATACGTGGCACATCGTCATATGTCGACTTACGTATCGTGATCTCGTTATTCACCTGCATAGTTCCATCCATTGTCACCATGATAGATCATCAGTTTCGTCATACCACCGTCGATGCAGATATTCTCTCCAGTGATGAATCCCGCCTTCTCTGAGCAGAGAAACAGCACCATGTTAGCAATATCCATCGGATTGCCTACCCTACCTGCAGGCTGCTGTACGGCATCAGGACCTTCATAGACCGTGTAGGCCGTGTCTATCCATCCCGGAGAGATAGAGTTTACGCGAGCCTTCCCTGCCAAGCTCACAGCCAGGGCATGTGTCAACGCTGCAATACCTCCCTTCGCAGCCGTGTAGCTCTCCGTCTGTGGCTGGCTCATCCTGTCGCGCGATGAGGAGATATTCACGATCGATGCTCCCTCTGCCAGATGATCCTTAAGCAGTTTTACAAGATAGAAAGGAGCTGCGACGCCTACACTGAGCGCATACTGAAACTCCTCATACGTGCACTCATCAATGCCTCTCGTCACTGGCAGCGCGTTATTGACGATGTAATCCACGTGTCCGTACTTCTCTACCACTGTCTGGCAGAAATCCTCTATGACACGCTTATCCGAAAGATCTCCCACATAATAGGGACCCTCCTGTTTGTCGATCACACACACATTCGCACCTTCCTTACCGAATTGATCGGCAATACATTTACCGATACCCTGAGCGCCTCCGGTCACAATTACGACCTTATCTTTGAATTGCATACTCATACAACGATGTTTTTCTGATGATTTGACTTGATAGTAGCCGCATAAGCGCTATTGCACAGACCCAGAACTGCAGAGATCACAAACAGCGTCTCGATGCCCAGGATATTCCAGATCCAGCCACCTAGCAAAGCGATAAAGATAGTGATGAGATGATTGACCGAGATACCTGTCGAGATCGTGGCACGCATCTCCTCCTTGCTGTCAGAGATATCCTGCACGTAGACGTTCGAGGCCATCGATGCGAGCGAGATCACCGAGTCGAGGATATAGTTGACACAACAGACCACAAATGCCACCTCTGTGGAGAACAGATGATGCGCAAAGCCATAGAAGAAGCAGACGATTACCAGGATCAATGTATCAGCGATCATCACCGTCTTATAGCCAATGCGGTCAATGATCTTTCCTACCAACGGAGCCAGCGTGAAGCAGGCAATGGCAGAAATAGCGAAGAGCAAGCTGATGGTACCAGCGTCGGCGCCATAGAACAGAATCAATACGTAAGGACCGAAGGTGAAGAACACCTGCTTGCGGGCTCCATAGAAAACCTCCAGCATGTAGTACTTCGTAAACTTCTTGCGGAAGTAGAACCTGCTCTTGTTCTTATCGGTCTTACTGTTGCCATTGATTTTGAATGATACCAGCATGGCAAGGATCATAAAACATGCGGCGAACATAAACACCGGCTTGAAGAGACTGGTCGAAGCAATGATAGCAAAAGCAGCAATCACAGTAATATAACCCGCAAGATTACCAATCTGATAGATCGAATTCTGATAGCCTAGCGCCAAGCCTCCATGACCTTCCTTCGAGTATTCGAGCGACAACGTGTTTTTCATTCCTAACTGGATATGTTCACCCGTAGAGTAGATGAAGATCGCCAGTATCACAAGCGCCTTGACCGGAGAGATAAACGCCTGCATCACCATACCGATGACCATGACGACCATACCCATCTTATACATTCTCTCAGCCGACGAGCGGTAGAAGATCGCAAGGATGAGCACCAGCAACAAACCCGGTACTTCTCTGAAGAACTCCGTGATACCGCGGTCCAGTTCGTTCATCCTGACGACCTCGGCCATATAGTTGTCAAGCACTCCCTTATACAGGCCAAAACCTATAGCCGAGAGTAGCAATGACAGGAAGAAGGCTCTGTAACCCGATCCTTCTTTAAAAATGGAATCAAATCTGAATTTAAAAATGGAATCAAATCTCATACTATTCAAAACATCCGATTGACAGTGTTGCCACGCAACAAAAATTAATGATGCTGCAAAGATAATAAAAAATTCTGTTCAATTCGAGTGAATTCATTATTATTGCCATCAATTGATGTAAAAATAGACCAGATTCCTCATTTTGTCCATTTATAGTATCATTACGACCCTATGAAGTCGCACACACGATCGATCTGCTCCTCTATCGTATCTCCGAATTTGTGTTCGAAGAAGGCGCTACCGATGGTGAAGGCCCAAGGCTGAACGTCCTTGATGAACTGGAGGCGCTCGTAGCTGTCAATACTGCCGGCCACACATACAGGAAGATCATTCTTCTTCACCAGGTCAGAAATCAGCGGCTGTGCATCGGCATAGTAGCGATAACCCAGGAGGTCGATGCCAAAGACGCCTTCTGCCTTCAGTACCGAAGCCTCTGCCAGCATGTCTTCAATACTACCTTCGAGGATAGAAGGCCGGCCGGTGATCTGCCCTACAAAAGGCATATAGGCGATGCCATGCTGCTGGCAGAATCGGGCAATGGATTTGCTATAGCAGGTACCCATGAGAATATCACAGCCACAGGCGGCCGCCATCTGAGCACCTTCCAGACCTTCTGCCTCAGTATATGCCACCACCTCAAGCGCCGTACGCTTTCCGCACTCCTTCATCCGTGCATAGATACGCTGCATCTCGTCGAGAGGCAACGGCTGCTCCTTAAAACCCCAATACGTAGCCTTGGTGTCACGACACTTCTCGAATACCTGATAAGCATCCTCCACCGTCAGATCGTTGTGGGTGAGCATCACAATGAGTTCCGGTTTCATAGTCAATCTTTCAGGCAGGCAAGATACTGACGGATGGTCTCTTCGATACCCAGATAGAGCGCGTCGCTGATGAGCGCATGGCCAATGGAAACCTCATCGACCCATGGGATCTGCTGATGGAAGTATGCCAGATTCTCAAGGTTCAGATCGTGACCAGCATTAAGGCCAAGACCACACTCACGTGCCACCTCTGCAGCCTTCACATAAGGTTCGATGGCTTTCTCCGGATTCTCAGCATAGTGTGAGGCAAAAGCCTCGGTATAGAGCTCCACACGATCAGCCCCTATCTCGGCAGCCTTACGGATCATCTCAGGGATAGGATCGACGAAGAGAGACACACGGATGCCATGGCTCTTGAAGTCGGCCACCACCTGACGGAGGAAGTCTTCATGACGGATGGTGTCCCACCCTGCATTGCTGGTGATGGCATCCTCAGCATCCGGCACAAGAGTCACCTGTACAGGTCGAACCTCATTGACCAACTCTATGAACTTCGGTACCGGATTACCTTCGATATTGAATTCCTCAGTCAGAAGTGGTCGTAACTCATACACATCAGCATAACGGATATGGCGCTCGTCAGGACGAGGATGCACCGTAATACCCTGTGCACCCATACGTTCACAATCCAGAGCAAACTTCACCACATTCGGAGTATTACCACCACGCGCATTGCGGATAGTGGCCACCTTATTAATATTAATACTAAGCTTTGTCATAATAGTTTTGTATATTTTTCGTGCAAAGATACTCCGTATTTCAATAAACGCTGAATTTTTGTTCCGAAAAGAGAAACCTTTATTCCGTTTTTGACAACTACTTCCGATAATTATCGGGACATAAAACGAAAAAAAGCACCCTTCCCAATTGGGAAAGGTGCTCAATATCGGATAATCCTAAAGATTAGTTCTTCTCAGGACGACCATAAGCGCGAGCTACCTCATTGTACTCCTCGATGAGAGCCTGACGGTTAGGTGCGTTGGTTGGAGCGAACTGACGATAGAGAACCTGCATCAAGAGGTTAGGGATGTCGTTGTTCTCGTGGTTAGCGTCAGCCTTGTAAGCTGCACGGAGAAGAGGAAGAGCTGCCTGAATCTTCTCCGCAGAGAAGCGATCCATCTCAGCATTTGAAGCGTGGTTCTTGAGCATCTCACTCTCACCTGCCTCCATCTCTGCGAGGTAAGTATAACCGTAGTAGAGGTTAGCATCAAGGTTAGCTGGATCAAGGGCAAGAGCCTTCTGGAAGTACTCCTTAGCTGGCTCGTACTCGTTCTTCTGAGCGTAGAGACGAGCGATGATGGTAACGATACCTGCGTTGCTTGGATTGTTGGCAAGAGCAGCCTTCA
>JAZUIL010000039.1:0-7354 GCA_045642245.1 Bacteroidales bacterium | reverse complement strand
CGTTCAACTTGGCAATTGCCTGTTCAAGGAGTGCATTACTAATCTCAGGGTGCCAGTCGGAAACTACGATACCGATGCTGGCGTCAGTACTATTCGCGGGGCATTCCGCCGCCACAGGGTCAGGGTTCATTGTTTAAATAGGTGTTATTAGTTAGGAGAGCGTAAGTATGATTACTTTACACGCTCAATGTACTTGTCGATGCTCTGAGCAGACAAAGTCTCACTCCAGTTATCCTTGATAGCCTGGTAAGCCTTGAGAGCTGCAGCCTTGTCGCCAGCTGCCTCGTAAGCAAGACCTGCCTTCTTGAGGTAGAGTGGTGAGAACTGTGCATTGTCTGCAGCCTTAGCAGCCTTCTCGAAGAGCTCTGCAGCTTTTGCATTCTCAGGGTTCTCCTGATTTACAAGACAATCACCGGTAGCAG
Organism: Bacteroidales bacterium; assembly: GCA_045642245.1. Lineage (GTDB taxonomy): Bacteria > Bacteroidota > Bacteroidia > Bacteroidales > UBA3663 > Liminaster. The sequence goes on along the minus strand of JAZUIL010000039.1, from coordinate 6,932 downwards.
CCAAAACTGCTGGGGCAAGGATGTTATCGTTACCGTTGAAGTCCTTAAGCAACTTGATTGCCTCTGCAAAGTTGCCAAGCTCCTTGTTGCAAAGACCTGCATAAGCCTTAGCGAGGTTGCCTGCCTTGGTCGAACCATATTCGCTGATAAGAGCCTCAAAACCTTCGAGAGCCTGCTCATACTGGCCCTGCTCGAAGAGAAGCTGTGATGCCCAGATTTCGTCCTGAGCCTTCTCGTTGTTGCTCTCGCTGAGCTTGTTCCAGCCCCATACTGCAGCTACTACTGCGATGATGCCGATAAGAGCATACATGATGATGTTCTTGTTCTTCTCTACAAACTGCTCAGTCTTGCTGAGAGCTGCGTCAACCTCCTGTACGGTGTTGTCAACGTTCTTTTTGTTATTTGCCATAATCTTATTTTGATTTTTATTATTTTCGCTTCTGTTATGCTAAGTCCGAGAAATCGACACATTTAGCGGCGCAAATTTACTATTTATTATTGAATAAACAATGTTTTTGGAGAAAAAAAACGGCGTTTTGTCTTTTTTTCAACGAAATTTACTATCTTTGCCACGTAAAATTTATATTTTTCGAATGAAACTTGAACATATCTCGATAGTCAACTATAAGAATATCCGCGAAGCAGATCTCCATTTTTCGTCTGGAGTCAACTGTTTGGTGGGTATGAATGGCATGGGAAAAACCAATCTGCTCGATGCTATTTACTACCTCTCGTTCTGCAAGAGTTTCAATGGCGTGAACGACAGTCAGGTGATGACTCACGGCGAGGAATTCTTCATGTTGCAAGGTAGTTATGAGCTCAATGGTCAGCCAGAGGAAATCCGATGTGGCTACAAGTTGAAGTCGAAGAAATCGTTCAAGCGTGATGGCAAGGAATATCAGCGATTGAGTGATCATATCGGTCTTTTGCCTATTGTGATGCTGACGCCTTCTGATAGTGTCCTGCTGCAAGGTGGAAGTGAGGAACGACGCAAGTTTATGGATATGGTAATCAGCCAGTTCAATAAGTCTTACCTCAATGCGCTGATTCGTTATAACCATGCTTTGCAGCAACGTAATAGTTTGCTGAAATTAGATCCGCCATGCACTGATCCGTTGCTCTATCAGGCTTGTGAGGAGCAGATGGATTTCTATGGCCGTCAGATCCATGCGGCTCGTCGTCAGTTCGTGGAGGATTTCACGCCGGTTTTTCAGGAGTTCTATAGTCAGATTTCGATGGATAGAGAACAGGTGAGTCTCAACTATACTTCACACTTCAACAGCAGTGATAGCCTACTTCCTTTGCTCAATGCAGTACGTGGCAGAGATCTGGCTTTAGGTTACACGACACGAGGCGTCCATAAAGATGATCTTGAGATGCATCTGGGTGATTATCAGATGAAACAACTAGGTAGTCAGGGGCAGAATAAGACTTTTCTCGTAGGACTTAAGATGGCACAGTTTGACTTCCTTCGTCGCATGGGACATACGACACCGATCCTCCTTCTCGATGACATTTTCGACCGTCTGGATGGCGACCGTGTAGAGCAGATTATCCGCCTAGTGGCCAGTGATCGATTTGGTCAGATTTTCATCACCGATACCAACAGAGAATACCTCGACAGGATCATCGATCGTGTGACGGATGAATATAAGCTCTTTACGATGGAAGAAGGAAGACCCACTCCCCAGCCCTCTCCCGTTCGCTCCGCTAGGGAGAGGGAGTGATTACAATCGCTAATCCGTATTTGTTAATAAGTTTTTTAGAAAAATAACATTCCACTCCCTCTCCCTAGCGAAGCGGACGGGAGAGGGTTAGGGGTGAGGGTTTATTATGCAGCGCAAAAACGAACAATCCATCGGCGAGATACTTCGTGAGTATCTGAAGATTACACAACTCGAGAACCATGTTTTCGAGGGAAAGATCGGTGCAATCTGGCAGGAGACGTTGGGAGAAGTGATTACAAAAGAAACGGATAGGATACATCTGGCAGGAGGGACGTTGTTTGTGGAATTGAAGTCGCCTTCGCTCAAGAATGAAATCATGATGCGTCGCACGGCTATTCGCATGGCATTGAACGAAAAATTAGGCGACGAAATAATAAAGCAGGTCGTGATACGTTAATATTACGTGAGTCACCTTTTAAATATAATAATTCTCTTCCTGTTTGTAGGGAGAATGAAGGAGGATTTCTCCACTCTTCGTGTGAGGGTAGGAGCGGTTCTCCTTTTATGCTTGTGTGCCTTCTCGGCTGTGGCTCAGGTCCGTCTCTATGGTAAGGTGACCGATGAGAATGGACAGCCGATGGAGATGGTGCATATCCGTCTGGGAAAGGGTAGCGTAGGTACACTTTCGAATTTCAAAGGTGAGTATGAAATGCTTGTTTCTGAGTCGGATACCCTCCGCATTATCTTTACGAGCCTTGGTTATACGCGTCAGGAGAAACTGATCAATACCAGCAACGGCAAGCCGAATGAGAATGGTCATAAACGCATGATGCTCAATGCACAGATGGGGCCAAATCAGTCGGTACTCAACGATGTGGAGGTGGTAGCTCAGCGTCAGGTGCAACCAGGTAATCTGGAACATTTTACGGTGGAGAATATCCAACATATGCGCTCTGCCTCTGGTAATGCAGTGGAGGATATGCTCGGCACATTGGCCGGAGTGAACATGAACAATGAGCTCTCGAGCCAGTACTCGGTGCGAGGAGGCTCTTTCGATGAGAATCTGGTCTATGTCAATGGCATAGAGATCTATCGTCCGCAGCTCATCGCCAGCGGTCAACAGGAAGGTCTGTCGTTTGTCAATCCGTCGATGGTCGGTTCGCTTGAGTTTTCGACAGGTGGATTTACCAGTCAGTATGGCGATAAGATGTCATCGGTTCTTGACATAACGTATCGTAAACCTGAGGCTTTTGACGCTGATGCGAGCGTGAGCATGATGGGAGCTTCTGCCTCGATGGGACATCGTAGTGGAGACTTCACGCAGCTGCACGGAGTCCGTTATAAGCGCAACTCTACAATCCTTAATTCGCTGGATACCAAGGGTGAATATGACCCTATATTTTTCGATTATCAGACTTATCTGACCTGGAACTTCGGGAAGAATAAGAATTGGGAAGCTGCATTCTTGGGGAATGTGGCCATCAATGATTATCGATTTGTGCCAGAGAGCCGTGAGACGAGTTTCGGTACTTGGCAGGATGCACATTCGTTCAAGGTATATTTCGATGGTCAGGAGAAAGACCAGTTCCATACCTATTTTGGAGCGTTGACGCTTGGTTATAAAGGCTTCAAGAATACGACATTAGCGTTGATGGCTTCTGGTTTCTGGACCGACGAGAAGGTTTCTTTCGATATTTCAGGAGAGTATTGGATGGATCAGGCCACCGATGTGCAGCAGCAGGCGGTAGGAAGTTATATGGAGCATGCCCGAAATAAGCTGGAAGCCTCGGTTCTGGCTCTTTCGTTGAGAGGAACTACTCAAATCGGACGAAATAAGTTGGCATATGGTTTGAGCGGACAGTTGGAGCGTATTGATGATCGGATAGGAGAGTGGGAGCGCAGAGACTCAGCCGGTTATAGTTTGCCACGCGATGAAGAACAGCTCCGCGTGATCAATAACCTACATTCAGCTTATCAGAATACCACGACACGACTTTCTGCCTATGTCCAGGATTCATATGGCTGGAATGCACTTCATGGCAGATTCTTCTTGCAGGCGGGTCTTCGTCTAAGTTATTGGGATTTCAACAAAGAATTCCTTGTCTCGCCTCGTGCATCGCTTCGGTTTACTCCAGATGTATCGCCAAACTGGATTCTCCGATTAGCCACAGGCTTGTATTACCAGTCGCCATTCTATAAAGAATATCGTTTAGGCAAGGAGGATGCAAATGGCAATAAGATGGTGGAAATGAATACGGAAATCAAGTCGCCACGATCTTTTCAGGTCGTATTGGGTAGCGACTATACGTTCAATGCTTATGAGCGTCCGTTCAAGTTCACAGCAGAAGCCTATTACAAAGGGATAAGTGACTACATTCCATATACAGTCGATAATGTCCAGATCCGATATGCTGGTGAGAATCTCGGTTCGGCATACGTTACTGGTATTGACATGAAGCTCTTCGGTGCTTTTGTCGAAGGTACTGACTCCTGGTTGTCTCTTTCGCTGATGTCGAGCAAAGAAACCTACAACGGTCTCACAACGCCACGCCCTACGGAGCAACGTTATGGCGTCGGAGTCTTCTTCAGCGATTTCTGGCCAGGCAACAATGCATATAAAGTATATCTGCGAGGCGTCTTCAATGACGGACTTCCATTTTATAGTCCTCAGGGAGGCCGTAAGATGGGGACATTCCGAACTCCAGCCTACAAGCGTGTCGATCTGGGAGCAGAGCGTGTGTGGAATGCAGAAAACAGCAAGTTTATGAACAAACAGAGCTGGCGACATATCAAAGAATTCTCTGTCGGTCTCGATATCTTCAACCTTCTTGATATCGACAATACCAACTCCTATTATTGGGTCACAGCTGTTAGTAATCAACAGTTTGCAGTGCCGAATTTCCTCACGGGACGAATGATTAGCGTGAGCCTTAATTTCAAATTCCAGTAATTCAATCATTCTTTTATTGCTCGTTAACGATGCATCTCTTTCATTGTACCGTGAAAGGGATGCATAGATCGTGAAGTTTAACATCTGGTACCAAATGTTGAAATTATTGACCATGGCATCCCTTTCACGGTACCGTGACAAGGATGCCACCATCGCGAAAGTTGACATCGTGTACCAAGTGTTGAAATTATTGACCATGGCATCTCTTCCACGGTACCGTGACAACGATGCCACGATCGTGAATTTCAACATCGGGTACGTGTTGTTGAAATTTCAATCGCAGATTACAAAAAAGTTAATTATGGATGGGGGAGGACGTTTTTCGTGATTATCTTGTCGCTATTTTTTGGAGTCTTCACATATTATTATTATCTTTGCGCGCATTTTTCAGGAAAATAAACATTGTACGTCGTCAATAGTACATCGTCAATGGTAAATTGTACATGATATGATTTCAGTCAACAATCTCTGCGTCCAGTTTGGTAAGCGTGTGCTTTTCCAGGACGTCAACCTCAAATTCACCTCAGGCAACTGCTATGGTATTATCGGTGCAAATGGTGCCGGCAAATCTACTTTCCTCCGCGTATTGAGTGGTGAAATCGACGCTACTCGCGGTACTTTCGAAATGGGTCCGGGCGAGCGTCTCTCCGTGCTCGAGCAGGATCACACCAAGTATGACCAGTATACCGTCATCGACACCGTGCTCCGTGGTAACACCGTACTCTATGGCATCATGGAGGAGAAGAATGCCATCTACGAGAAGGCCGAGATGACCGAGGAAGATGGTATGCGAGCAGCTGAGCTCGAGGAGCGTTTTGCAGAGATGGACGGCTGGAATGCTGAGAGCGATGCTGCAATGCTTCTCTCTGGCCTTGGCATCAAGGAGGATCTGCACTACATGATGATGGGCGATATTCCTGCTAAACAGAAGGTGCGTGTCATGCTGGCTAAGGCGCTGTTCGGCAATCCTGATAACTTGTTGCTCGACGAGCCTACCAATGACCTTGACCTCGATACCGTTATGTGGCTCGAGAACTTCCTTGGCAACTTTGAGCATACCGTCTTGGTCGTTTCGCACGACCGTCACTTCCTTGACTCGGTTTGTACTCACACCGTGGACATCGACTTCAAGAAGTGCTCGCTCTTTGCTGGTAACTACTCATTCTGGTATCAGTCATCACAGTTGGCACTCCGTCAGCAGCAGATGGCTAACAAGAAGGCTGAGGAGAAGAAGAAGGAGCTCGAGGAGTTCATCCGCCGCTTCTCTGCCAATGTGGCTAAGTCGAAGCAGACCACTTCGCGCAAGAAGATGCTCGAGAAGCTCAACGTGGAAGAGATTCAGCCATCGACCCGTCGCTATCCGGGTATCGTCTTTACTCCAGAGCGTGAGGTTGGTAACAAGGTGCTCGAGGTACATGGCTTGGGTAAGACCATTGAGGGTCAGACCTTGTTCCAGGACGTGAACTTCCAGATTGAGCCAGGCGATAAGGTAGTATTCATCAGCCACGATCCACGTGCTATGACTGCATTGTTTGAGATTATCAACGGTCAGGACAAGGATCATGAGGGTACTTACAACTGGGGTCAGACCATCACCACGGCTTACTTGCCATTGGACAACTCTCCATTCTTTAATACAGATCTGAACATGGTCGACTGGATTGCTCAGTTTACAAACGATACTTCAGAGATCACCTTGAAGGGCTTCCTCGGGCGCATGTTATTTAAAGAGGAGGAAGTGCTCAAAAAGGCCAGCGTGCTGTCAGGTGGTGAGAAGATCCGTTGTATGATTGCCCGTATGATGATGAAGAATGCCAATACCTTGGTGCTCGATTCTCCAACCAACCACCTCGATATGGAATCTATTCAGGCCTTCAACAACAACCTGCAGACCTATAGGGGCGTGATCCTGATGTCATCGCATGACCACGAGTTCATTCAGACCATCTGTAACCGTGTCATCGAGCTCGGTCCTAACGGAATTATCGACAAGCGTACCGAGTATGATGATTACATCAGTGACGAGCGTGTAGCGGCTGCTAGAGAGAAAATTTACTAAAAATACTGACAATTTGCAAGGTGGAATGGTCAAAAATGGGGTATAACTAAGGAAAATTTTGACATTTTGCTACTAAATAATGCTAGTATATTTATAAATCACCTATCTTTGCAGCGCAAAATGACAGTAAAAATGTCTTTCTGCAACTGAGATAGTTTATCAATAACTCATTTATAAAAAATTAAGATTATGAAAAAGTTCGTTCTCCTTTTGATCTCTATGATCGCATGCATCAACGCTTACGCATTTAAGTTTG
>JAZUIL010000038.1:0-4163 GCA_045642245.1 Bacteroidales bacterium | reverse complement strand
GAGCGGGCAACGAGACTCGAACTCGCAACATTCAGCTTGGAGGGCTGACACTCTACCAATTGAGCTATACCCGCAGTTCACAAAACCCCATTACTCCCCAAGTTTTGCGGGTGCAAAGGTAGAAAATTAATTTAAACACACCAAATATTTTTGCGTTTTTTTTAAAATATCCCCCAAAAAAGCGTTAAAAAAGACTTTTTTGGGGGCGTACTAGTCAAAATTGTTCTATTTAAATGTCAATTAAAACACAAATTAGACGATTAAAAAGCAATTAATCAGTGCTTTTTCTCCTTAGACTTAAGAATTTGGCGCTCCAAAGCATCGATAGCCTGACTTACTGCATCCTCATAGACTTCTGCCACCTTAGAAGCGTAGAACTGTTCGTCAGCAACCTGCACTTTGATGCCGATTTCCTTATTTGCATTATCTGTTGTGTTAAGTACTTTGAGCTGAACTTCTGCTGTACGGATATCAGCATGATGTGCCAATTTGCCCAGTTTCTTATTGATGTACTCGTTAACTGAAGCAGAGGTCTCGAAATTGACAGACTGAATTGTAACTTCCATAGTAATCTTAATTTAAATTAATAATGTGTATTTAAGGTCTCTCATTTGGCTCTTGGATGAGCCTGTTTATAATTTTCAATAAGGTCTTTCGGCGTCAGATGCGTATAAATCTCGGTCGACTCCAGCGAAGCATGTCCGAGGAGTTCTTTCACGGCCATCAGATCTGCACCTTCTGCCAGCATGTTTGTTGCGAAAGAATGTCGGAGTACGTGAGCTCCCTTTCGTGGCAACTGATCCAGTTCCGAAAGATACTTATGAGCGATGTTTGTCACCTTGGCTGGCAACAGACCATTGCCATCAATATCCGTAAGGAACATCTCTGTCGGTCCACCTACTTCGGCATCTCTCCTATCACGATATTCTTCGATAAGCGACTTCAGTTCCTGACCGAAAGGAATCAGACGCTGCTTGTTTCCCTTACCTTTCACTACCTTGATCTGCTGTGCATCTGTATCCACATCCAGATCCTTCAGTGAAGCCGCTTCCGATCTTCGCATTCCTGTGCTATACAGCATATCGATCACGAGATGATCACGAATACCGTCGAAGTCCTGTCCGTACTCAATCTTATCGAGGATGAAATCCATCTGTTCTTCCGGAATCCACACCGGTAAGGTCTTTGGCACTTTAGGAGAAGGAATTAGTGTAAGCGGATTACTTTCTATCAGGTTATGTTTGCGAAGATATTTGCAGAAACTTCTCAAACAACTCACACGGCGTTTGATGCTAGCCGCCGCCTGATGATTCTTTCCCATTTCACTCATCCAACCTCTGACCAGATCCACATCCGGACGTAGAGGATCGAACTCTCCGGTTTTACGAGTGACATAATCCTCATAGTTCTCCAGATCAAGAGCATAATTACTCATCGTCTTTTCTGAGTAATTCTTCTCATACCTTATATAATTTAAAAAGGAGACGAAATGTGGATTCATGACAAAACAGGAATAAAAGATCAATTCGCGAAATGGAAATCATCAAGCATGAGTACGCAGACGACGGCTCAATGGATCCTGCTTCTCCGGCTTAACGAACTTACGATAGAGCTTGAGATAAAGCGGTACACTCTGATTGATCAGACGGAACTTATAACGTTCCTTCTTGTTCAGGTAATTATTCACCGAAAGCGGATAGTATGGCAAAGTCTTATAGTCGCCTGGGAACTCATACAATCCACAGTGGCAAAGATTAGAAAGCGCCTGAGAGAAGAGATAAGACACACGATTGATGAACACATAGCGGATCGCAGATTCAATCTGTGTATTCTCCATCGCGAAATCCCAAAGGCGCTGGCACACGATAAGCATGTCGTCCGTACGCTTCGGATTCGCACTCTTCATGATCGAACCTTCACGCTGATAATAATTGTAGACAGCTACATTCTCAAATGCGATACGACGAGCGAAGAAGTAAGCTCGTGGAGTAAACTCCTGATCCTCGTGGAAGATACCCTCATAGAACTTCAAGCCATAACGCTCCAAAAAGCCACGACGATAGATAGCTGCCCATGCAGCAGCAGGCACGTTGCACTTAAGCATGAACTGCTCGCCTTTCATCGTCTTTCCATTGGTCTTGTCTTCAATCTCGTATCTAGTAACCTTACCATCCTCTTCCACCAGATTAAGACCGAAGCAAAGGACATCGAGGCGCTCTTTCTCTGCACGCTCCAGCAGTCGTGGAGCGAAGCAAGCCTCCAGCGTATCATCACTGTCTACCCACCACACATAGTTACCTCTTGCTACTTTAAAGCCTGCATTACGAGCTGCACTCAGGCCTTTATTCTCCTGGTTGACGATAACGACAGGAGCGGTCCTCTCACCTGACTTAGCCTCTCGCTGCAAGAATGCATTGAGCTGCTCCATTGAATCGTCAGTCGAACCATCGTTCACAGCGATGATCTCATAGTCATCAGGACCCAGTCCCTGATTTCTGACCGAGGCTATACACTTGCCAATCCATTTTGACACGTTGTATATTGGTACGATAATACTCAGTCGCATAATGATGATTAATTAATATTTTTCACTGGCTCCGTCCAGACGGAACACGATACGGAACGAACCGCCTACCACCTTCTCTGAAGGATAAGGATAGGGAGTACTCTCTACAAATGGTGTCCATGACGTACTGCTGATTCGGAAAGTACCGATCTCAGCTGTATGCTCCACATGCTGGCCGATACAAGCGCAGACATCATAGTCGCCTACACGCACCAGACGGAGTGTTGCCGATGCATCCTCAGGCAGTTTCTCCAGAGACACCTCCTGCGGCACATTGTCTCGAGTCACGAACTCCATCGTCACCGGCACGTCCGACTTGATTACTTCATTGACCTTAGCCTCTATTTCCTGTATCTGTTCATCCGTAGGACAAACAGGCAGTTCATAGTTGAGTTTACTCTTCTTACGCTCCACATGTGAATTACGAGAACGTGGACAGCCGAACATTCTGACCATCGTCTGATTCAGGATATGTTCTGCTGTGTGAGCTGGCTCATATTCGCTCTTGTTATGAGCATTGAGGATTGGTTGTTCCATATATGGATATTCTTTTATTCAAATTTTGATTTCAGGTACTTGGCTGTATAAGACTCAGCCACCTTGCAGAGTTCTCGTGGCGTACCCTGGAAGACCAGATTACCACCAGCAGCACCGCCTTCAGGTCCCAGATCAATGACATGATCTGCACACTTGATCACATCGAGATTATGTTCGATGATCACCAGTGTATGGCCACGCTGCAAAAGCAGGTCGAACGCCTCAAGCAGCACTCGCACATCATACAGATGCAGACCTGTCGTTGGTTCATCGAAGATAAACAACGTATGCGAATCAGACGACTTGCTATCCGAGAGGTCCGACAAGTAACATGCCAGCTTCACACGCTGGTTCTCGCCTCCAGAGAGGGTCGAAGAAGATTGGCCAAGCTTGATATATCCTAAGCCGACTTTCTGCAATGGCAGCAGGCGACGACGGATCGACTCACAGCCTTCAAAGAACTCCAACGCCTCATCGACCGACATATCCAGTACGTCCGAGATGTTCTTACCTTTGTAAAGGACTTCCAGCACATCGCTGTTGAAGCGCTTGCCATGACAAGCCTCACATTCCATGACCAGATCGGCCATAAACTGCATCTCCACCGTGATCGTGCCATCTCCCTTACATTCCTCGCATCGTCCGCCTTCTACGTTGAAAGAGAACGTCGCCGAAGTGAATCCCAGTTGTTTAGACAGCGGCTGTTCGGCATAGAGCTTACGGATCTCCTCATAGGCCTTCATATAGGTAGCAGCATTACTACGCGAAGACTTACCGATAGGATTCTGATCGATGAACTCGATTCGCTGGATACGGCGCATATCGCCTTCGAAACCGGCAAAAGCACCAGGAGCATCTGCAGCCTCTCCGATATGACGGAGCAAGCCACGATACAAAATATCTCTCACCAGCGTAGACTTTCCGGAGCCTGACACACCTGTCACCACCGTCATCACACCTAATGGGAACTTGACAGAGATATCTTTCAGGTTGTTATGTACGGCGCCTTTCACTTCGATGTAGCTACTCCAAGGACGAGTCTTCTTCGGAATCGCAATGG
>JAZUIL010000037.1:0-24150 GCA_045642245.1 Bacteroidales bacterium | reverse complement strand
AATGAGATGACTAAAGAAGGTTTTGATCATGCAGTCATCGCAGGTTTGAAGAAAGCGGCTGGCAAAATTTAAGTTCCAGCATAGATTTATAAATTCTAAAATTTGAATCAGCTTGCTTAATTATATCTGGCTATCCTTTTTTGTCGTGGCCTTTATTTCGGCCATTCTGATTTCAACATTTGGCGGAGACCCTGAAATCTGGTCAAGGCTGATGAATGTCTCATTCACTTCATCGGCCAAGGCTTTTGAGATCTGTCTCGGCCTTACTGGTGTATTGAGTTTCTGGCTTGGCTTGATGAAAGTCGGTGAAAAAGGCGGAGTCATTGCCGCTTTCAGCCGTCTCATCAATCCGTTATTCTCTCGCATCTTCCCAGGCATTCCTGCAGGTCATCCGGCACAGGGAAGCATCCTGATGAATATTAGTGCCAACATGCTAGGCCTTGACAATGCTGCTACTCCGATGGGATTGAAAGCCATGAAAGAAATGCAGGAACTCAATACCAAGAAAGACACCGCAAGCGATGCCATGATAATGTTTTTGGTGCTCAACACCTCTGGAGTGACGATCATCCCTATCTCTATCATGATGTATCGCGCTCAGTTTGGTGCTACTAATCCATCGGACGTATTTCTTCCTCTCCTATTAGCTACAGCTTGTTCTTCATTCGGAGCCTTGTTTCTTTGTTGTCTCAAACAACGAATCAAACTTCTGGATCCAGTGATTATCGGAACGTTTTTAGGAGCAGCAGTCACGATTGGAGGCATCGGATGGTTCTTCTCTTCACTATCGCAAGACCAACTCACGCTATATAGCAGTGTTTTCAGCAATGTACTCCTGTTCAGTGCAATCATGCTATTCCTCATAGCAGGTGTAAGAAAGAAAGTCGAACTTTTCCCAACTTTTGTAGAAGGTGCAAAAGAAGGATTCCAGACCGTCGTAACTATCATACCCTATCAGATAGCTATGTTTGTCGGCATCAGTCTATTCCGTGAATGTGGTGCATTAGGCTACATAACAGACGGATTGGGATGGTGTTTCGCACACATGGGATTCAATACAGACTTTGTTCCAGCACTTCCTTGTGCTATACTTAAGCCATTGAACGGAGCAGGCGCTCGTGCCATGATGCTCGATGTATTCCAGACGTATGGTGTAGATTCATTTGTCGGACATGTATGTAGCACGATTCAGGGAAGTACAGATACTACCATGTATATACTTGCCGTGTACTTCGGATCTGTAGGAGTAAGCAAATTTCGCTATGCTGCGGGTTATGGATTGATGGCTGATGCCATCGGTATTACTTCAGCCATTCTCGTCAATTATCTTTTCTTCGGATGATCGTTGGGTTACCAGATACATGTCCACAGGAACCACCTATAGTTCCTATCAATTATGTCAATGCCGTTGAGCGTGTTGGCCATGAGGTCCGCGTCCTTCCTTATTCGATGGACAGACACAATTGCCTTCAAATGCTTCAGGAACTTGACGTCATTCTATTTATGGGTGGTGGCGATATAGAAGCCAAATGGTTCGGATGTGAGCAGTCTCCTCTTGCTGGAGTTCCCAATCATCGCAGAGACGAATTTGAACTATTACTGCTTGAACTTGCCATTGAGCGAAGACTGCCAGTCATGGGAATTTGTCGTGGACATCAGCTCATCAACGTCGGGTTAGGAGGTACTCTTTATCAAGACCTCCCTTCAGAATATCCTTCGACCGAACAACGAACAAAATACAATAGTCTTTATACTGCAGAGCTTATCAATCATTCGCGTCCTGATTCAAAATGGGCAGGAGTACATGACATTGAAATAGATGAGGATTCAAGGCTATATAGAGTCTTACAGCATTCCAAAGTCTGTGTCAACAGCACTCATCATCAGGCCATCGACAAATTAGGCAGGACTCTTCACATCACAGCTCGATCGGCAGACGGCATAATAGAGGCAATCGAATCAGACACCTACCCTATTGCTTCCGTACAGTTCCATCCTGAACGTCTGGCTTTTGGAGATGATACACTCTTCACGCCACTCTTCTCTAGGATCCTGGACTATTGTAAATTAGACAATAAATAAACTCAATTATATGCAGAAAGCAGATCTTAATATTCTCGCAAAAGAGGATGTATTCTCACTCGTAGGTAAAGAATGGATGTTGGTTACAGCAGGTAACGCTGAAAGTTATAATACGATGACCGCTTCATGGGGTGGATTTGCCATCCTTTGGGGCAAGCCTGTAGCAATCATATTCGTTCGTCCAGAGCGTTATACCCATGATTTCATTGAGAAGAACGATCATCTTACCCTTTCTTTCTATGGCAATGAATATCGTAAAGCGTTACAGATCTGTGGTACTAAATCCGGACGAGAGATAGATAAAGCCAAAGAGACTGGCCTCACTCCTATCACCACAGAGAAAGGCAATGTCACATTCGCAGAATCTCGTCTCACCGTAGAGTGTCGTAAGATTTTCAAGAGTGAAATGGAGACAGCAGATTTCCTTGACAAGAAGATTTACGATGCACATTATAATCCAGCTCAAGGAGGACTGCATACTATCTATGTATGTGAAATTGAAGAAGTCTACACTAAATAACCCTAACCAATAAACTAGTATGGACGAGATCTATGCAATGATTGTTGACCAGAACGTCAATCTTGTCGGAGCTATCTTTAAGTTGGTTCTGAGCCTCTTCATAGGTTCAGCCATCGGTCTCGAGCGACGTCGTAAAGGACAGGTAGCCGGCATGCGAACCTTCTCTCTCATCAGCATGGGAGCGACATTGGCTATGCTTATTTCCATCTACATTCCACAAGAATATATGGGATTGAAGAATGGTGATCCTGGCCGTATTGCTGCACAAGTAATCTCAGGTATAGGTTTCTTAGGTGCCGGTGCCATCATTCAGATGAAAGGATCAGTCAAAGGACTGACAACAGCTGCTGGTATCTGGATGACAGCTGCTATAGGCCTGGCAATCGGATCTGGCATGTATACCATCTCAATCGTTGCAACCCTTTTGGTATTCTTTGCTTTGACGACGGCCGAAAAGTTGGAGTTTACTCTATTCAAATCAGGAGAGAGCAAGATCATCCGAGCAAAATCACAAGGGATTATTACCGACCTGACACAACTACGTAACGATCTGAAGGAACATAATATCCACATTGTCGATGAGTTTATCAAATATAATTATCACAATGAGGAGACTATCATCAATTTCATTATTCTCGCTCGTGGTCAGCAGGATTTCATAGCACTCTTTGAGCAAATGCGACAGCACGGCAACTTCCTCTCCATCACACTGACCAATGAGGTCAACAATTAACTTATCACCATGAAAGTAATAGCTGCTTTCGACTCATTCAAAGGTTGTATGTCTGCAAAAGAAGCATGTCATGCAGCTGCAGAAGGAATAAAACTATCTTATCCGGAAGCAGAAGTCATATGCCTTCCGATGAGTGATGGCGGCGAAGGAATGGTGGATTGCATTACAGAGGCATTAGGATTGGAGCAGATATCGGTAACAGTAACTGGTCCGCTAAGAGACAAAGTAATAGCTCATTATGCTATTGCTAATGCCCAAAATGCTACCCAAAGCGAAGCGAAGACCGCATTTATGGAGATGGCTGCCGCCAGCGGATTGACGCTAGTGCCTATAGAAAAGAGGAATCCGGTAGAGACCACAACCTATGGCGTTGGTGAGATGATACTCGATGCTATCGCTCAAGGCTGTAAGAAGATCGTCATGGGTATAGGTGGCAGTGCAACATGCGACGGAGGCAAAGGGATGATCGATTGTCTCCGTCCGTACTTACCATTACCAGTAGAGATACTTGTAGCTTCAGATGTAAGCAACCCGCTCTATGGCCCAGAAGGTGCAGCCTATGTGTTTGCTCCACAAAAAGGAGCGACACCCGAGCAGGTCCGTTTTCTTGATGCTCGACTCAAAGCATTTGCCAAAGATACAGTAGAAGCAGGATATGCATCCCCTGCATTAGCCGATGCTCCAGGAGCTGGTGCTGCAGGAGGACTTGGCTACGGACTAATGGCTTATCTTAATGCGAAACTCACCTCCGGTGTTGATCTCGTATTAGATACAATCAGATTTGAAGAACAGATTCGAGATGCGAATTTCATCCTCACTGGAGAAGGTAAAAGCGATTCTCAGACATTATATAATATAGATAAAGGAGGAAAACGAGCCCCAAAGAAAGTACCTGCAGGTGTCCTGTCTCGATCAATTGATTCTACTAAGAAGGTGATTCTTCTTTCCGGTGCTATCGAAGATAAAGAAGATCTTTTGAAATCTGGTTTTTCTGAAGTACATTCTATCAACGAAGGAGACTCTCGTGAACTCGATATTCTTATGCAGAAAAACATTGCCTTGGATAATATGAGAAAAACATGTGCAAATCTTAAAATGTTATGATACCAAAACTTGAAAATAGAAAATGGACGGTCCTTAAGAGCGAAAAGCTCTTGAGCAAAGGAACATGGATGAACCTACGTATGGAACGAGTTCAATTGCCTACAGGTGGCATAGTCCCCGAATGGTTTGTCCTAGAGTTCCCTGACTGGATCAATGTTATAGCCATCACAAAGGATGGACAGTTTGTGATGGAAGATCAATACCGACACGCTCTCGGCCAAACACACTTCGAGCTTGTAGCAGGTGTCATTGATCCAGGTGAAACACCTCTCGAAGCAGCAAAACGCGAACTTAGTGAAGAAACCGGATTTGGTGGTGGCGAATGGCAACTATTCATGACGGTTTCTCCTAACCCGACTAATCATACTAATCTCAGTTATACATTTCTTGCCACTGGCGTTGAGAAGATCACTGAACAACATCAGGAAGAAACAGAAGATATTCACGTTGATCTTTTTACACGTCAGGAAGTCAAGCAACTTCTTGAGACGGGACAGATTATTCAAGCACTCCATGCTGCCCCCCTCTGGAAGTATTTTGCAGAAAACCCTGAATAAAACCTTTTCCATTGAGAAACGAAAAGCATTATTAAAAATGAGAGAATTAAGAATAGCCTCTATCCTATTATTGCTATTTCTATGTACTAGCACCACTCTCCTGGCCCAGAACCGAGAGACAGCGATCTGGACCACTCTCGCTGTTTCTAAATCAATCAATGAAAGATGGTCGGCATCTGCACAGACAGAGCTTCGTACTGGCCGAGATAACAAAGACTTATACCTTTGGTATATAGATGGTAATGCCAAATACAAGATCAACTCATGGTTGGCTGCACATGTCGGTTTTGACTATATCAAGATACACTCTTATGCCACCTCTTCACGAGGTGATGTATGGCGAACAGATATCCGTCCTTATATAGCAGCAACCATCAACTGGACGATGGGTCCTCTGCGAGCCAACCTCAATGAGTCACTCGCCTATAACTGGCTGCCAGAGATGGAAAAAGATGGTGTATTGATCAAAGGTAAAGGCTATTATCTATTAAAACATCGTCTGATCATGGAGTATCCTATCTCTAATTCACGATTTACACCTTTAGTAAAGTTTGAATTACGAGAGACTAAAAAACTAGAGAGAATTAGATTCACATTGGGTACAAACATTAAAATCAGTACTAACACTTCACTTGAAGTAGGTTATATCTATCAGGACAAACATAACAGCATGAAAACCAACGCCCTTAGCCTCGGTTATAAAATAAGACTCTAATATATATGAGAAAGCTTTCATTATTACTATCATTATCCCTTGTTCTATCGACATTGTCGGCAAAAGACTATGTCGTAACTTCACCTGACGGACATTTACAGGCCATAGTCAATGATGACACACAAATCAGCTGGTGTATCTCGCATGACGGCAACAAGGTCCTCGAGAATTCTGCGATTCGGATTCAAACCTCTACAGCTTCATGGGGAACAAATACAAAGATTAAGAAAGCTACAACCAGGAAAATCGACCAGACCATCCAGACCGTAGCTTATAAGCGTGCTGAAGTAAAAGATCAGTGCAACGAGCTTACGCTTGACTGCAGCGGTGAATTCAATCTTGTTGTCAGAGCATATAACGACGGCTGCGCCTACCGGCTTATCAGCAAGAGCAAGAAGCCACTTCGCGTACAGAAGGAAGCTCCAGAATTTGTCTTTGGAGGTGATTATCAAGCATTCATACCTTACGTCAACGATTTACGTGGAGGGGAAAGATATTCCTATTCATTCGAGTCATATTATGATGAACAGAAGCTCTCTGCCATGTATGCAGATTCCATAGCTATCACCCCGATGGCTGTATGTCTACCTGATGGTATGAAAGCTGTAATCATGGAAACGGCAGTAGAAAACTATCCCGGCATGTTTGTCTATCGCAACAATGCCACACCTGCGAATACCCTGCAGACCGACTTCGCACTACTTCCAACAGAAACCGTCATCGGAGGGTTCGACCGTCTGAACCTCTTGCCTACCAAACGAGCAGACTATATAGCAGATATTGATTCAAAACAGCAGTTGCCTTGGCGTATTGTACTCGTCACTACTTCTGACACTCAGCTGCTTGACACGGACACACCATATTGCCTCGCTCCTGCTTGCCGCCTCTCAGATACTTCCTGGATCAAACCTGGTAAGGTAGCATGGGACTGGTGGAATAACTGGAATATCTCTGGTGTCGACTTCCGTGCGGGTATCAATACTATTACTTACAAGCATTATATTGACTTTGCACAGAAGAACGGTCTAGAATATATTATTGTCGACGAAGGTTGGAGCAGTGAGGAAGATCTCCTCACCTATGCCAACGACGAACTCAGCATCCCAGAACTCGTAGCCTATGGCAAAGAAAGAAATGTAGGTGTAATACTCTGGAGTTCATGGCGTAACCTGATAAAGAATATGGATCGCAATATGAGCCACTACGCCGAAGCTGGTGTCAAAGGTTTCAAAGTCGATTTCTTTGACCGCGATGATCAGGAGGCTATCCGTTCTTCATATGTCATTGCAGAAGCTGCAGCCCGTCATCATTTACTAGTCGACTATCATGGTCTCAAACCATCAGGTGCTCATCGCGCTTACCCTAACATTATTAATTATGAGGGTGTCAAAGGCCTCGAGAACTGTAAATGGGAACAACGTGACGGCA
Source organism: Bacteroidales bacterium (assembly GCA_045642245.1). GTDB lineage: Bacteria > Bacteroidota > Bacteroidia > Bacteroidales > UBA3663 > Liminaster. Next base: position 17,011 of record JAZUIL010000037.1, on the reverse strand, counting down.
ATGGTCCCGTACACGATATGCCTCGCTATGACGTCTCTATCCCATATCTCCGCATGTTACCTGGCCCAATGGATTATACTCCAGGTGCCATGCTCAATGCTACACGGGCCAACTTTTTTGGAAATAATAACAATCCAATGAGTCAGGGTACTCGCGTTCACCAGATGGCGATGTATATTCTATATGAAGCACCTCTGCAGATGTTGGCAGATAGCCCTACACACTACGAGCAGAACCAGGAGTGCACCTCGTTCATTGCTGCTATTCCAACGACATTCGACGAAACTGTACCACTCCTCGGCGAAATGGGCGAATATGTTGCAGAAGCACGTCGAAAGGGTGATACCTGGTATGTAGCAGCCATGAACAGTTGGACACCTCGCCAGTTACAGATCCGTCTGGCTGATTTCCTCACCAAGGATGCACAAATGGATGTATTCACAGATGGTATCAACGCAGATCGTGAGGCTACAGATTACAAACATGAGACCAAGATGGTCAAACCATCAGAAATAATCACAATAAAACTTGCTCCAGCTGGAGGATTTGCAGCTATCTTCAAGTAGATTTCAACAACACGTACGCGATGTCAGTTTTGAAGGTTGTAAATTTCAACAACCGGTACGTGATGTTGAAATTGAAGGTCGTGGATTTCAACAACGCGTACACGATGTTAAAATTGAAAATCGCAGATTTCAACAACTGGTACGTGATGTTGAAATTGAAAGACGCGAATTTCAACAACGCGTACACGATGTTAAAAAATAAGGTCGTGAATAGGATTTCACGACCTTAAATCATATATAATGTGATAATAACATTTTATCTAAGCTAAAAATTTGGTTATAGGAAAAAAATTACATATATTTGCAACCAGATAAGAAATCATTAATAACACTAATCTATATGAAAAACAAACGATTACTAGTTACCTTGCTTGCGGGAATCTCAATGTGGAGTTGCTGCAATACATCTTTTGCGGACGATGGATCTAAGCTATGGATGCACCAGACAACAAACCAGAAGGCAAAGATTACATTAAAAGCTAAGAGTACTCCTACAACAGACATTGCAATACAGGAACTGACTGACGCTTGGAAAGGGGGTGTAGTAACCCTAGAAGTACGCAAACAGAAAGGCATGAAACGTGATGCATTCAGCATCAACAGCAAGAACGGCATCGTCACCATCACCTCCCCTTCAGATATCGGTCTACTTTATGGTGCCTACAGACTTCTGCAGATGCAGACAATGGGAGCAACGAACAATGACTTCGAAATATCTGACAGCCCATTCCATGATATCAGATTACTTAATCACTGGGATAATCTGGATGGTAACAGCGAACGTGGATATGCAGGAAAAAGTATTTTCTGGAACGTACAGGGTTTCCCTACTACACTCGGTGAAAATGCTGTGAATGAAATACGGAACAACCCTCTCAACAACAAGACATACGCTCGTGCAAATGCTTCTCTAGGAATCAATGGTGCGGTCCTTAACAACGTAAATGCATCGCCTAAAATGCTGACTACAGAGGTACTACAGATGACACGTCAGTATGCAGATGTATTTCGACCTTATGGAATCAAGGTTTATCTCGCTGTCAATTTCTCAAGTCCTGCAGTAGTAGGTGGATTGAAGACATCCGACCCAATGGACAAAGAAGTACAACGTTGGTGGAAAGAAAAAGCAAAAGAGATCTATTCCTTGATTCCAGACTTTGGTGGATTCCTGGTAAAAGCAAATAGTGAAGGACAGCCTGGTCCGATGGATTATGGCCGTACACATGCCGATGGAGCTAATTTGCTAGCTTCAGCCATCCGTCCTTATGGAGGCATCGTCATGTGGAGAGCGTTCATTAATAATCCGACAGATCCAGATCGTGCGAAACAAGCTCGTCTTGAGTTTGAGAATCTGGATGGTCAATTCCTTGATAACGTGATTATTCAGGTCAAGAATGGACCTATTGACTTTCAACCTCGTGAACCATTCAATGCTTTGTTCGGAGCATTGGAGAAAACTGCAGAGATGCCAGAATTTCAAATTACACAAGAATACCTCGGTCAAGCAAACCACCTGGCTTATTTAGGAACAATGTGGGAGGAATTCTTCAAGGAAGTCATACCTTATGCCAACTATGTAAATAATCAGCAGCGTGCAAAGTATAATGCGATTGCAGGTGTTGCGAATACGGGTACAGATGCAGATTGGACAGGACATCCTCTTGCACAATCGAACTGGTATGCATTCGGTCGACTGGCATGGAACCCAGAACTCGATGCAAAGACAATAGCAGATGAATGGGTAGCACTTACTTATCCTTCTCTCAACGAGAATCAACATGCAACTCTAGTCTCGATGCTTATGCGTAGTCGTGAAGCTGTGGTAGACTATGAGATGCCAATCGGACTGACTCATCAATTCGGAGATTCTCATTATGCCCCTGGTGTATGGGATAACCGTCCTATCCGCAGAGACTGGTTACCTGTCTTTTATAATCAAGCAGATAGCACAGGAATAGGTTTCGATAGAACCAAAGCAACAGGTACAGACGCTACATCACAGTATCATCCAAACTTCGGTAATGTAATGGAAGATATCAAGACTTGTCCTGACAAATACCTATTGTGGTTCCACCATGTGCCTTGGACACACCAGTGTCAATCCGGTCGAACTGTATGGGAAGAACTCTGCTATCACTACCAGAATGGTGTAAACGAAGCACGCGATATGCAACGCCAGTGGAACAGCCTCGAAGGTGCTATCGACCCAGAAATCTTCCATGACGTGCAAGTAAGACTGATGACACAGACACGTGATGCTGAATGGTGGAAAGATGGTTGTCTGCTTTATTTCCAGTCACTTTGTGGCATGGCAATGCCAGAATTCGTCGATCCATCGGTACACACACTTGAAGAATGCAAACCTTTCCGTCTGAACGTTGGACTCTATCGTAGTCCTACACGTGAAGAATTAAATAAGGTAAGATAATAAAAATATTGCAAAGAAAAAAGCACCATCTCTTCCTCTGAATATCAGGAAAAGATGGTGCATTTATAGTTAAGTGTTATATATGATCTCTAGATAAATCAGTTCTTCGACAACTTGTTCCACATATAAATACCATAGAACGAATTAACAAGGTATACACTGTATTTAGCTACAGTCATAAATGAGAAGACCGAATCGGACATCATCCACATGGCGATGTAAGCCACATTGATAATAAGCCACATATACCATTGCTCAACGAAAGCTTTGACAGATACCCACATGGTGACGATACTGAGAATGGTAGTAAGACTATCAAGCCAGAGCTGAGAATGCGAGTCATAATCCATCTTCAGAGTCTTGAAGGCGACCTCTCCCCAACCGAGGGTATGGAAGAGATCGGTGATCTGCACAATCATCCAAGGACCGAAATAGATCAGGAATTCACCAAGGACGAGCGTTCCGAGAACTACTGTCAGAAGTGTCCATCCTCGCTGAGACCAAGTCATATAACGAGTATGGATGGTTCCAGTGTTATCGTGACGCTTGCGCTTGCTCCATTTCTTCCAGCCAATAAACTGCATTGGAAGATTGTAGAACAAACGCTGCAGGAAATCTCCATAGATATGCGTGCAGAAGCATATATAAATATGTAGGAAAGCCTCGACAATACCGAAAATCCAGTTAGCCATCGAACCTTTAGCACCTAAAACAACGCAGAAGACACCTAAGATGGCAGCGATGGCCGAGATCCATGCATTGACAGAAAGATCTGCCTTAATAACAAAGGATGCTACTGCCAGCGAAAGGATCGCAAGCAGTAGCATAGTTTCGAACCAGTTGAGGTTCTTAAAGGTCTGTCGTAAAAGAACGACGTATCGGTTTCTTAACATATATAATTAATAAGAACGTGCGAAGAGTACACGACGAGCAGATGGCTTGCCGGTTACCATATCAACACCCGGCTCGAGGTCTGAAGGATCGTGAGCCTCGAATGGGATACAACGAATAGTTGCCTTAGTCTCAGCCTTGATATACTCCTCAGTCTCAGTAGTACCATCCCAGTGGCAAAGAAGGAAGCCACCCTTCTCAATCTCCTCCTTGAACTGCTCCCAAGTATCGACACGACGAATATAATTATCCCGCATAGCCTTAGCCTTAGCGAAGATATTATCCTGAATCTCGTCAAGCAATGCAACGATTCGATCAACGATACCTTCCTGAGGAACGGTAGTCTTCTCAAGTGTATCACGACGTACGAGCTCAAGAGTACCATTCTCAAGATCACGACCGCCGAGAGCGATACGAACAGGAACACCCTTCAGCTCATACTCAGAGAACTTGAAGCCTGGACGCTTGTTATCAGCATCATCATACTTCACACTGATTCCCTTAGCACGAAGAGCATCAACCCATGGCTGGATACGTTCTGTGAGTGCAGCGAGCTGATCAGGCTTATTATAAATAGGAACGATAACAACCTGGATTGGAGCAAGCTTTGGAGGAAGTACGAGACCATTGTCATCAGAATGAGTCATGATAAGTGCACCCATGAGACGGGTTGATACGCCCCATGAGGTAGCCCATACGTACTCCTGCTTATTTTCCTTGTTGGTGAACATTACATCGAAAGCCTTAGCGAAGTTCTGGCCAAGGAAATGTGAAGTACCAGCCTGAAGCGCCTTGCCATCCTGCATCATAGCCTCGATAGTGAAAGTATCAAGTGCACCAGCAAAACGCTCGTTTGGAGACTTAGGACCCTTGATGACAGGAACGCCCATCCATTTCTCTGCGAAGTCACCATAAACATTGATCATCTTCATAGCCATCTCACCTGCTTCCTCCTTGGTAGCATGAGCTGTGTGGCCTTCCTGCCAGAGGAACTCAGAGGTACGAAGGAACATACGAGTACGCATCTCCCAACGCATAACGTTACACCACTGATTACAGAGAATAGGAAGATCACGATGCGAAGTGATCCAATTCTTATAGGTTGACCAAATAATGGTCTCAGAAGTTGGACGAACGATAAGCTCTTCTTCGAGACGAGCCTCAGGATCGACAACTACACCCTTCTCAGCATCAGCCTTCAGGCGATAGTGTGTAACAACGGCACACTCCTTTGCAAAGCCTTCAACGTGCTCAGCCTCACGGCAGAGATATGATTTAGGAATAAGAAGTGGGAAATATGCATTCTGTACACCTTGCTGCTTGAACATATCATCAAGTACACGCTGCATCTTTTCCCAGATAGCGTAACCATATGGCTTGATAACCATACAGCCACGAACAGCTGACTGCTCTGCAAGGTCAGCATTTACAACCAAGTCATTATACCACTTTGAGTAGTCATCTGACCTTTTGGTCATTTTGTTAAGTTCTTTTGCCATTTTTATGTTGATTTGTTATATTGTTCTTTTGTTTTATCCAGATCAAAACTTTCCTTTCTTTGCATCTCGCAACATTGATTTATTAGGAACGAGATAAAGCGAAAGACGACGATTGCGTTCACGCTCACGAATGTTGGAATTCTGATTACGAGGAACTTTGTTGCCGAATCCATAACTATGGATATCAGTAGGACCGACACCCTGTCGAGCGAACCAACGATGAACAACGTTAGCTCTACTGGTAGAAAGTTTATTAAGATAATTATCTGAACCGTTGTTATCAGTGTATGATGCAATAACAACAGAAGCTACAGCCTCAGATCCTTTAAGAAGGTGCAAAAGAGGACGCAACTGATTCTCTGCAGAATTGATGAACACTGTATCTTCTTGTGCAAACAACAATCGTGCAGGAATAGTCACTTTAAGGATTGCCTCATTACCTCCGGTGAGTGCAAATTCCAACTGACGATTAGACTTCAGGCGCTGTGCTTCATTCATCCAGAAGCGACGTATGGCTTTCATTGTCTCATAATCACCATTGACAAACGCCAATTCGCCATAAAGTTCCGACTCTACCTCAGGCATACGCTCAAAGTTCTGAGCTTTGGCCTGTGGCAGAGTATGCATCAGTGAAAGCAAAGCAATCACAGAAAGGATTCGTGATACAAATGAATTAACCGAGACTTTCTTCATAGTCTAGTTCAGCCTCTACAACCCAATATACAAGTTCTGGATCAAACTGGAATTCATCACGCTTAGACTGCTTAACGACATAAGCTACAAGATCTTCCATATCGATGTCTACTTCCTCATCCTCCAACATACCATTTGACTCAAAGTAGTCATAAACAGTGTCAGATATATAAAGTACTTCATCGTCTGTGAATTTGCCCTGAGCTTCCTGAGGAAGGTGTGACTGGATATACTTTACTGCCTCCTGATCATCATAAAGACGATCTTCGATATTTTCACTCATAATTCTATATCAGTTTAATTGTTATTTCTTCTATTTCGTCTGATCACTGGTTTCTGCAAACGCTTGATCACAGGTTTCGTAACTTGTTCTGCAGCCTTTAATACAGGTTTATTCAGATCTTCGAGCTGGCGTACAGCCTCTTTCAAATTACCTTGAATGCTGTAGTGTATGTCCTCAAATGCATAACGGATTGGTTCTAGGACATTACTTGAAGGATTCTCCGGACAAATGATCTGCAACTGACCACAATGGGTCTGGATATTCAAAACACCATCCATCTGCATCGGTTCTCCATCAACATGAACTACATCAGGCTGTGGCATAACGATTCGCAATTGACTTGATCTGAATGACAAGATGTTTGAATTCGTATCGAGCTGACGAGTAAACAGCTGCAATGCCATATGTGGAACCTGAATAATCGGAAATGGCTTTACCAACGTTACATCCAGCAAACCATCCTGCATGGATGCATGTGGAGTTATGTATGCATTGTTTCCCCATTGAGAAGCATTACCAATGGCAACAAGAAAGGCCTGTTCCTTAACCAAACCATCATCCGTGTATATCTCATAAGTAGCAGGCTTGTAATCGCCTAACAAACTGACAAAACTACGGAGATAGTTAATTGGCCCTCGAGCTCCTAACTCTGCAAAACGCTCAGAAACTTTGGCATCAAAACCTATACCGGCAGTGCAGAAGAAAATATGATCATTGACCGTACCATAATCTACGCTTACCGCATGTCCTTCAAGAATACATTCAAGAGCTCGGGTAATATCAAGCGGAATCTGAACATGTCGGGCCAACCCATTGCCACTTCCCATCGGTACAATACCAAACTTAACATCACTTCCGACCAAAGATCGAGCAGTTTCGTTAATCGTACCATCGCCACCGATAGCCACAACAGTATCAACCTTATTAGCAACTGCTTCTTTTGCTAATTCGCTTGCATGTCCGGCATATTCAGTAAAGCGTATATCAACCAGACAACCAGCCTCTTCCGTAAGGACCTCACGGACAAGAACAGGGATTTCATCCTTTGGACGAACTCCCGCTATCGGATTGATAATAACTAATATGGAACGCATTTTGATGATCTATGAATACGTTATAGGTCGTCATTTAAACAAACTTAAGGAAGAAACGGATCAATGATGTACCAACGGCACCTAATCCGCACCATACCCAATAAGTGTTCGGCCAATCGTACCAACGTTCTGCAGCATAACACACAAGCGTTATGACAACGAAAACATAGAAAAGTATACGCAGCAATTTCTGCATGAATATAATCGGATCCATACGATTTCAAATTATTTATACTTAATCTTCTGGCCCAGCTGCAATGTCTTATCAGCTCTGATTCCATTCAGCTTACAAAGCTTTGATACAGTCGTACCATACTTGCGAGCTATTGCCGAGAGTGTATCACCCTGTTTTACACGATGCACATTACCTCCAGAGGCAGTTGAAGTACGTGAAGATGAATTGTTCTTAGATGAGCTTGTATTATTATCAGCCAGTTTAACCTGATTGTTTCTTCCACCAGTTTCACGATAACGGGCGCCACGTTTACCTTTATTGTTCTGCTCCCACTCTGCCTGACTACGCTTGAATGCATAAATCGGAGAACGTGGTTGGAAACTATCAAGATCGATAATCGTAGCAGGATCAAGAGCAATTCCCATGAATCGCATCTCAAAATGGAGGTGCGAACCAGTGCTTCGACCTGTATTACCACCCAAACCTATTGGTTGACCCGCCTTAACTTCGGCATCCTGTGCTACCAGTTGACGAGACAAATGGCCGTAGACCGTCTCAAGACCATTGTTGTGACGGATAACATAATAATAACCATATCCACGACGCTCGTATTTCTTGACACGCACCTTACCATCAAAAGCAGCATAAATAGTATCTCCAACATAAACCTTAAGATCTACTCCCTTATGCATACGGCGACGACGCCAACCAAAAGGAGAAGTCAAACGACCCTTGGTAGGCGCATAAAATGTAGAAACATCGATATCAAGTGTTGCTGGAATGTTTTTACTATTATCCCAAAGTGGACCCGAATTAGCATCGCTCCACTCTGTATACAAATCAAGAGCAGGAAACAGGTCAAAGGTCTCTTCTAAAATGTTCTCAATACTGTAAACAGAATCAACCAATGACTGGAATGATTGCATTTCATCCTGCAAATCCTGCAATTGCTTATGGATGCTGCGATGAACAGGAGGCACAGCATCATCTTTCGCTTGAACGACGTTTATAATAAAAGCTGCCAACAAAGACAGCATTAGTTTCATATATTTCATGGCGCAAAGATAGCAAAATTCCGCGAAACAACAAATCATTTAACAAAAAAAAGCACCGAAACAGCCTAAAATAGACTATTTCAGTGTTTATCTACGATAATAATGTCAGCCAACAGTGTTTTTTTTAATAAAAAGTCACCTTTAACTTATTACATTATGCTTCAAGCGCTTTTGCAATTGCTAATGACAGTTGATCAGGACATGAAGTAGGCTTTCCATTACAAGAAATACCTTTAACCTTATCAATAACATCTTCGGCTTTCTGTCCTTTCACAAGAGCAGCAATACCCTGAAGATTGCCATGACAACCGCCAAAGAATTCTACATTCTGAATGATGTGATTATCATCAAGAACGACATGAATGAATCGGCTACAAGTACCAGATGTTTGATATGTAATTTCTTTCATAATAAAAGGGGTTATTGTAAATTCAAAAATTATTATTTTTTCTCGCCATTAAAGAAATACTTCAACTTTGAGAACAATGACTGGCGTTTTTCTTCATTAGGATTACAATTCTGTTCGTTTCGAAGACTCTCAATTGCATTTCTTTCTTTATCATTCAATTTTTCAGGAACATATACCAGAATATTAACGATAAGATCACCCATTGAAGAGCCTCCATTTGAAGGCAATCCTTTTCCTTTCAATCGAAGCATCTTTCCAGGCTGAGTTCCTGCAGGGATGTTGATTCTAACGCGACCATTAAGTGTAGGAATCTCAACTGGTCCGCCAAGCGCTGCCGTTGGGAAAGATATAAGAAGATTATAGACAAGATCTTCCTTATCTCGCATCAACTCCTCATGAGGAATTTCTGCAATATTAACAATCAGATCTCCTGGCTGACCCTGTCCACCCGGAGCAGCATTACCTTTGCCAGCAGCCTTAAACTTCTGGCCTTCCATGACTCCCTTAGGAAGTTTGATCGGTATCACCTCTTCGATCTGCTTAACGCCACCTTGGCCATCGGCAACAGTATGACGAATTTTAACCTTCTTCTCGACTCCATTTACGACATCATCAAGAGTTATTTTAAGAGTAATGTTAAGATCCTGTCCTTTAACTGTACGACCACCAAAACCTGCACTTCGGAAAGCCTCTTCAAAACCACCGAAACCGCCTCCACCAAATGGATTTCCTCCCATATTATAAGTATAGGTACGACCACCTCTTCCTGCACCTCCACCGAAGAATGCATTAAAGATATCCATTGGATCAAATCCAGCTCCGCCAAAGCCACCAGCGCCTCCTGCTCCACCAAAACCGGCACCACTCATGCCCGCATGTCCGAACTGATCATAACGAGCACGCTTGTTATCATCCGAAAGGACATCATAAGCCTCTGCAAGCTCCTTGAAGTTTTCTTCTGCAGTTTTCTTCTCTGCTTCAGAAGCTTGGCTCCATTTATCTGGATGCCACTTCACAGCCAGCTTACGATAAGCTCTTTTTATTTCATCAGCACTGGCACCTTTCTGCAGTCCCAGCACTTCATAATAATCTCTCTTTGCCATAAGACCCTCCCCCTACCCCTCCACATGGGAGGGGAGTAGATAGCATCTACATCCGCGGGGAAATACGGTTTTAATTATATTAATCGAACCCTCATCTGTATATTACTAATAGTAATCATTCCCCTCCCTTATGGAGGGGCCAGTGGAGGGTCTTTCTTATTGTCCTACTACTACCTTCGCAAAACGAACCACTTTGTCAGCCAATTTATAACCTTTTGTAACACAATCGACAACCTTACCTTTAAGCGAGGGATCAGGAGCGGGAAACATGGTTACAGCCTCATGGATAGAATCATCGAAATCCGCACCTTGCTCAGCAGGGATAACCTCCATCTGCTGCTGCTTAAGATAATTCTGGAACTTCTGATAAATAAGACTCATACCTTCCTTTACAGATGCGACATCTTCTGCTTTATCAATATGCTGCATAGCACGTTCCAGATCATCAATCACTGGGAGAAGAGCCTTCAATGCACCTTCAGCACCATATTTCAGCAGATCAGATTTCTCTTTAATTGTACGTTTACGATAATTATCAAACTCAGCAGCCTGATAAACATAACGCTTCTTCTGTTCCTCGAGTTCTGCTTCAAGTGCAGCAATACGTTCTTCTTGAGTAAGTTCCTTCTCTTCAGCTGGAGCCTCTGCGGTATCAGCATTAGCTTCAACTTTCTCTTCTGACCGAGTCTCTTCTGTTACCTCAGACTTTGACTTCAATTCTTCTTCGTTAATTGTATTCTGTTCCATATTTCGATTTATTTTTTACGTTGAATATTATTTTGCAATAATTGTAGAAACTTTTGCAAACTTCGTGCCAAGACAAAATGGCAAGAATTATCTATTTTTTGAGGGTCTATATTATCAATTTCAAAAATAATTATTATCTTTGCAGCGAAAATATGTCATACATCATTCATATAAATAATGAACTATAATCCATCGGACAAAGAAATTCTCTTCCCTGAAGCGAAAATAAATCTCGGACTTTTCGTTACCCGCAAGCGAGAAGATGGTTATCATATCCTCCAGACGCTCTTCTATCCTATCGACTGGCGCGACGCTCTTGAGATTCTTCCATTAGATGCAGAACCTGGCACCGTGGCATTCAAACAGACAGGCATAACCGTAGATTGTGACCCAGAACTCAATCTCTGTGTTAAAGCGTATCGATTGTTACAACAAAAATACCCTGATCTTCCAGCCGTAACCATGCACCTCGAGAAGCAGATTCCATTTGGTGCTGGATTAGGTGGAGGATCGAGTGATGGTGCGCACGCTTTATTGATGTTACGTAAATTGTTCGACCTTCCAGTAGCAGATTCTGAACTCGAAAGTTTGGCAGCTCGTATGGGTGCTGACTGCGCTTTCTTCTGCCGCTGTGCCAATCAATACAATACAAATTCTAATAACGGAGAACTCACAGCTCAATACTGTGAGGGAATAGGACACGAATTAGAGTATCATCCTCTTTCACTTAAAGGCAAATACATGGTCATCATCAAACCTCCGTTTGGCGTTAGCACGAAAGAAGCATATAGCAACGTACATCCTACAAAACCAACCATAAACCTTTGTGATCTACTCAAATTACCATTAGAAGAATGGAAACAATGCATCAAGAATGATTTTGAGGATTCAGTCTTTCCGTTACATCCAGAATTGCAGAATGTAAAAGACATCCTATATGCTCATGGCGCAGTATATGCAAGCATGTCGGGTTCTGGTTCTGCACTCTTTGGCATATTTGACGAAGAACAAGCAGATTGTGGATCTTGGTTCGAAGAAGGGTATGCAGCTCGCGGACATTGGGCTCTTGTCTAAAACCACACATTTAGCGTAAACAATTGCACAGATAAAGTCTAATCAGGAGTTAAATCCAAATTAGACTTTATTTTTAGTAGTAAAATAACACATATTTCCAAATTTTTTGCTCAAATATTTGGAAAAACAACAAAAACCGTATATCTTTGCACCATTAAAAATATAGAACTTCTTTTGCGACAATAGACAATTTCAATAAAAAATGGGCGAAAAAGGAAAGATTACCATCTATGATCTTGCACAACAGTTGCACACAACCGCTTCAACCGTCTCACGTGCATTGCAAGACAATCCTCGCATCAGTGCAAAGATGCGTGCAGCAGTAAAAAAACTGGCACAAGAACTCCATTATATACCAGATCCGGTAGCTCATCATCTTCGTACTGGCAAAGGAAATGTCCTTGGCATTATAGTTCCTCGTATCGACCGAAATTTCTTCGCTTCAATCATCAGTTCTTTTCAAAAGATGGCATCAAAGCATAATTATCAGGTCGTAATTGCAGCCAGCGGAGAAAGCAAAGAAGAAGAAGAGAACGCCATTCGCGCTTTAATTCAGAAAAAGGTAGACGGCATTGCCCTTTCTCTATCTATCGAATCATGCGATGTCAATTATGAGCCTCTTCTCGAAGCTCATAAAATACCATTAGTATATTTTGACCGTGTCCCGTACAATGCTGCAACAGACACAGTAAATAACGACAACTTCCAACTCGGTTATGACGCTGTAATGCAATTACACAAAATCGGGTGTCGAAAGATTGGTCATTTTGCCGGTACTCTAAACCATCCAGAATATGCGGAGCGATACAAAGGCTATTGCAAAGCGCTCAAAGACCTTGAACTTCCAAAGCGAGAAGACTGGCTCTTCAAGAGCTCGATCACAATTGAGGCTGGTACTGAGGCAGCACAACGAATCTTACAGATGGAGGACCGACCAGATGGTATCTTCTCTTCTGGCGACTTCCCGGCAATCACAGCCATCGATCTCTTCCGAAGAAAAGGTCTGAATGTACCAAAGGATATTGCGATCATCGGTGTAGCGAACGAGCCATTTGACAACTACCTCTCTACCCCATTAGCCTCATTTGATTTACATCAGCAACGTATCGGAGAGATGGCCGCACGTATTCTTCTTGCCCGCCTTGGAGAAGAAGACGAAGAACTGAAGGATCCTTCACACATCGTTGTGAACCATGATTTGATACTTCGAGACAGCGCAATTTGACATTTCATTAATGCAAGGTTTTTGTCAACTTAACATATCAAACCCCACAACGGGCACTCCGCTGTGGGGTTTTTGTTTTAAAAAGATCGACACTCATTATTAAATTTAATAATAAATTATTATATTCGCGCCACGTAAAATTTTATTCTTACAAAATATTCACAAATTAAAGTTTTCTTAAATGGCAAATGTTATTAAGCTCAAGAAAGGCTTGAACATCAACCTGGAGGGAACCCCAGAGCAGAAGCTCGTCAGCGTGAAGGAGGCCACTAAGGTCACCCTCATGCCAGACGACTTTGTTATGTGTACCCCTAAGATTGTTGCTAAGGCTGGTGATGCTGTGAAGGCTGGAGATGTGATCTTCAACGACAAGCAGTATCCAGAGATTAAGTTCGTGAGCCCAGTGAGCGGCACCCTCGAGGAGGTCGTTCGTGGCGATCGACGCAAAGTGCTTGGCATCGTCATTGCAAACGATGGTAAGGGTACTAGTGCAGAACTGCCAGTCATCGACCCAGCTAAGGCTTCCGCTGATCAGATCAAGGAGGCTATGCTCAACGGTGGTGTATGGCCTTTCCTCACTCAGCGTCCTTATGGCGTGTTGGCTAACCCACAGGCTCAGCCACGCGACATCTTCGTCACTGCATTCGACTCTGCTCCTCTCGCTCCAGCTGCTGAGATGATCATCAACGGTCAGGAGAAGGAACTCCAGACAGGTCTTGAGGCACTCAAGAAGCTCACCGCTGGTAAGGTTTATGTTGGCGTAGCTGCTGGCACAAAACTTCCTTCAGTAGCAGGTGTTGAGGTTGTTGAGTTCGACGGTCCTCACCCAGCAGGTAACGTTGGTGTTCAGATCAACGCTATCAAGCCTATCAACAAGGGCGAGATCGTATGGACTGCACAGGTTCAGGATGTCATCATCATCGGCCGCGTATTGAGTGGTAAGGCTGACTTCAGCCGCATCATTACTATCGCAGGTTCAGAGATCGTTGCTCCAGCTTACGCTAAGGTTCAGGCTGGTCAGTCGCTCGCAGAGATTCTCGACGGCAAAGTTAAGCACACAGAGTACAAGCAGCGCGTTATTAATGGTAACGTACTCACAGGTGAGGCTACTGGTCTCAACGGTTCACTCGGCTTCAAGACTCAGACCGTGACTGTCATCCCAGAGGGTGACACTACTGACGAGATGTTCGGCTGGATCACTCCAGGTCTTGGCCGCTACTCTACCAGCAACACTGGTCTCGCAGGTCTCTTCGGCCTCTTCAAGAGCAAGAAGTGGACGATGGATGCACGTCTGAAGGGTGGTCCTCGTGCACTCATCGAGAGTGGCAAGTGGGAGGAGGTATTCCCAATGGATATCTATCCTGAGCAGCTTTATAAGGCTGTCCTTGCTTTCAACATCGACCAGATGGAGGCCCTCGGTATCTACGAGGTACTTCCTGAGGATCTTGCACTCTGTGAGTTTGTCTGCTCATCAAAGACTCCTGTACAGCAGGTAATCGCTGATGGCCTTGTTAAACTCCGCAAAGAAATGGAATAATGAAACTGAACGATTATATCAACGAAAAGATTGACCCCCTTTTCCAAAAGGGTGGCAAATATGAGAAGCTGTGGTCGGTTTACGACTCCTTCCATACTTTCCTCTTCGTTCCTCGTCATACCGCAGCTCGCAAGGGCGTTCAGGTGCATGACTCAGTAGACTCTAAGCGTGTCATCATCATGGTGATCCTCGCTTTGATTCCTGCCATGCTCTTCGGTTGCTGGAACGTAGGTTATCAGCACGACCTCGCCCTCGGCATCAACGACGGCTGGTTCATGCAGTTCCTTTATGGCTTCGGTGCTTTCTTGCCTAAGGTTGTCGTAGCTTACGCTGTAGGTCTCGGCATTGAGATGGCAGTAGCTTGTATGAAGCGCGAAGAGGTTGCCGAGGGCTTCCTTGCCTCTGGCCTCCTCATCCCAATGATCGTACCTGTAGAGACTCCACTCTGGATGATTGCTGTTGCTACCGCATTCTCAGTAATCTTCGCTAAGGAGATCTTCGGTGGTACTGGTATGAACATCTTCAACCCAGCATTGATCACCCGTGCTTTCCTGTTCTTTGCTTATCCAAAGGCAATGTCAGGTGACGAGGTTTTCGTACGTACTGGCAACTGGCTCACCGGCTCTCCTATCGAGGGTACCGCTGTTGTAGACGGTTTCTCAGGTGCAACACCTCTTGCTGCTGTAGCTGATGGTTCATTCAATCCTGCTACCTTCTCTACCTTCGACGCTTTCATCGGTCTGATCCCTGGTTCTATCGCTGAGACTTCAACCCTCGCTATCCTCCTCGGTGCAGCTCTCCTCCTTATCACTAAGGTGGCTTCATGGCGCATCATGGGTGGCGTATTCGTAGGTGGTGCTCTCGTTTCTGCTCTCATCGCAGTATTTGCAGAGAACGCTCCTACCGTTGCTCAGCAGCTCTGCCTCGGTGGTTTCGCCTTCGGTGCAGTGTTCATGGCTACCGACCCTGTTACCGGTTGCCGCACCAACTGCGGTAAGATCTGGTACGGTCTCTTCATCGGTGCTATGGCCATCGTGATCCGTATGTTCAACACCGGTTATCCTGAGGGTATGATGATGGCAATCCTCCTTGGTAACGCTGTCGCTCCACTCATCGACTACTGTGTAGTTGAGAACATCATCAGCAAGCGTGCTAAGCGTGTGAAAGCTTAATTGAGATTTGTAATTTTAATAGTAAATCGTAAATTCTAAAATCGTATATAAGATTATGAATCGCAATAGTAACATTTATACCGTAATTTACGCTGTTGTCCTCTGTGGTCTCGTAGCAGTATTGCTCTCTGCAGCTGCTCTCGGTTTGAAAGACCAGCAGAAGTCTAACACCGATAACGAGAAGAAGCAGCAGATTCTCATGGCTGTAGAAGGTCCTCTTCAGGCAGCAGGTATCTGCGAGGGTGATACTTTCGAGAATGCCGCTGATATCTGGGAGAAGCTCGATATGGAGAACAACATGGCATGTGTTACCGTAGGTGGTGACCTTGACCAGGATACCAATCCATTTGAGATCAATGCTAAGTCTCTCTTCACCAAGGGTGAGGTTAAGGCTGACGCTAAGCTTCCTTTCTTCTGTGCTAACATCAATGATAAGCCATATTATATAATGTGTATGTATGGCGCAGGTCTTTGGGATGCCATCTGGGGTTATATCGCAGTTGAGGGTGATGGTTCTACCATCGCTGGTGCATCTTTCGACCACGCTGGTGAGACCGCTGGTCTTGGCGCTAAGATCAAGGACGATCCTGCTTTCGCTGCAGCTTTCGTTGGCAAGCAGATCTTCAAGAATGGTCAGTTCGCTCCAGTAGTAGTTACCAAGAAGGCTGCCGACAACAAGGTCGACGCTATCACTGGTGCTACCAAGACTTCTGACTGTGTCAGCATCATGGTTGGCAATTCACTTCAGGGCTATGCAGCTGCTCTCCAGCAGCTCGGCGAGGCTCCTGCTATGGGTGGCGACTGCTGTGGCAACGCAGAAGGCGGCTGCTGTGGCAAGTGCAAGGAAGGCGCTGAAGGCGAGTGCTGCAAGAATGCAGAAGGCGGCGAGTGCGAGAAGCACGAAGGTGAGTGTTGTAAAGAAGCTGAGGGTGAATGCCCAAAGGCTGAGTAAATATTGTTAATAGTCTAAATGTCTACAATTATGGCAGAAAAGAAACCTGGTGTTTTCACCGGTCCTCTCTGGACTAACAACCCTGTCGTCGTACAGGTTCTCGGTATC
>JAZUIL010000036.1:0-4662 GCA_045642245.1 Bacteroidales bacterium | reverse complement strand
AAGCTTTACTATCTCCGCAACCTCACTGGTAAGGCAGCACGTATCAAGGACCGCAAGGTCGCTGCTAAGTAATTTCCATCAGGGAATCACTAAGACAAAGCAAACCGCAGTACTGAGCAATCAGCGCTGCGGTTCTTTTTTCCATCTTATTTCGCAAAAAGATCTTCCAATGTAATAGTTCGTACAAAAGTGCCACTATACATGCCTTGACGCAAGCCGAATGAAGTAACCAGTACGACCTGAAGGCTCTGCTTCCGGCCAAGAGTTTCCATCATCATAGCCATTCGATGACGTAGTTTACGGTCTTCATCCTTATCTATCTCCACATCATCAGAATAGAACTTCATTTCACAAAGATTGACCACATTATCTGAGCGATCGATAATCAGATCCATCTGAGCGCCATCATGATTCTCGTCACGTCGTAATGTGAGAGCTGACTCTCGGCTTGAAATTCCCACAATGCCAAGCGCTTGCTTTATCTGCGTAATATGCAACATACATAATTCCTCAAAGGCTAAGCCTCGCCAAGTACGGATAGGAGCAGAATGTTCATTCTCCTGCCAGAATGTAGTCGAAACATTCTTATTCTCTACGAAACGTAAATAAAACCAGCAGAAAGGATCGATGAGACGATAGAGAGTCTCATACTTTTCTGCGTCGTAAGGGCGATAGGACTGAATAAAATCACATTCTTCAAGCGCCCTCAGCTTTTTAGAAAAAACACCGCCATCACTCTGACCAACTGCCGCTGCAATCTCGGTTCTTGTGTACCCACAGTGCTTTGTTGCAAGGAATCGCACGATACTCTCAAAACATTGATAGTTCTTATATTGAGAACGGAAGAGACGTTCAAATTCAAGACGTAACTTAGCATTCCGATGGAAAAACAAAGCATCGATATTCTGAGCGAGACTCATTCCCCTCTGCACATAACCCAGATAGTATGGCATACCACCAACAGCCATATACAGCTGAGCCAGATCATAGCGACTAAGGCTTACGCCCTGCGACGCGAGCATTTGCTCAGTTTCGCAGAGAGTGAAAGGCGACAACTTAATGTCCCAAGTCAGACGACCATAAAGTCCTCCCGTATTGTTTATCAGGTATTTGATCATCCATGAAGCAGCGCTTCCACAAACTACGAGCATGATATTCCGGCCATCTGCCCAGTCATTCCAGAAGGCTTCGAGAGCAATGATGAAGCGCGATCCGTCAGTGTCGAGCCAAGGCAACTCATCAATAAAGACAACCTGACGGGTTCCATTATCAAGATGAATCAGCAATTTCTTCAGCAAAGAGAATGCTTCCATCCAGTCTTTTGGCATGGAACCATCTTCCAATCCATATTCCAAGAGATGGTTATAGAAATACCTCAACTGGTCTTCAGTGGTGACAAGGTTCTCTTCGTCATAACTGTTCAAACCGGTATGCTGAAAAGTGATTTTGCCAGACAGAGTTTCTCTGATCAAGAATGTCTTACCAACTCTTCGACGTCCATAGACAGCCACAAACTCAGAGCGACCACTTCCGTATCGCTCCAACAATTCTTTCTGCTCTTGTTCTCTGCCAATCATCTTTGCCATAACGCTAATTTTTGGCTGCAAATGTACAAAAAAGATCAATCAAAAACAAATAATCCGAGCGGAATTTTTAATTTTCTACTAAATTCCGCTCGGAAATATACTATCTTGCGAGCGGATTTTTGCATTTTATAGCAAATTCCGCTCGCAAGAGGCAGATGATTATATTCATCTATCATATTATTCAATATCCACGTCTTTTCTTTGCTTCCTCGCGCCAGGTCAACCATAGCTCAGGACCGGCATTACTTTTCTTTCCATCCGGTGTAACTCCACCTATGCGTTGCATGAATCTCCAGAGAGATCCATAAGAAGCGTAGCCGAAACGATGCGCAACACTATCAAGACCTTCGTCTGGATTCGCAGCGACATATTCCTGCACTTGACGGAACCGGTACTGATGAAGGAGATCAACAAGCTTGACTCCCAACTCAAACTTCACAATCTTGGCCAGTAGATCAGGATCAATCTGCAGACCTTCTGCCATTGTTTTCACTTCAATGACATTGGTAGAATAAAGAGCCTCAGCCACTGCATTCAGAATCGGCACACTCGTATGAGTACTTTCGTCCTCTGGTCGGTAGTTCCAAATATCTTCTACTGTAAATTTTAGCTCATAAGGCTTAATCTGATTCATATTTCTTGCTTTATTAATTGTATATATCAACACATCTGTTTTTGTGTTGATATTTCAAAATTACAAAATCAACACTTATTTACTTGTGTTGATATTCTCGCTCCATCAAATCAACACATCTATACTTGTGTTGACTTAATTATGCCATTATATCAACACTCACGTATCTTTGTTGATGTATTTAAGCTTACACATCAACACATCTATGCCTGTGTTGATATATAAAACAATTAGACATGAATTATACTGCAAAGATACGATGTTTGCTTTAAAATCCAAAAATTATTATTGAATTTTGGGAATAGAATCCAAATTTATTATTAGTTTTTGGGATTTTGCTCCTAAAATGAAGCAATAGATCATTCATTCTTCAAAAGACAAGTCGTCGGAAACTCACTTTTTTTTTCGAGTTTCCGACGACTTATTATTCTGAATTCACTTAAAGCGCCACCGAAGCGACCGCCTTACGGATGACTTCAAGTTTCTTGACAAAAGTCGGGTTATTCTTTGCCTGCTGATAGTTGTATTTCATCTAATACCTCACCCGGATGAGTAGGTGTATAACCGAAAATCATTTATTAACTAAAGCAATGAAATAAGAAATAGCATCATTGAGCGGATCTAAATCTTCGGTGATTACACTCCATACAAGGTCCGTGTTTATATCAAAATAACCATGAGCTATATGATCTCTCATCCCCTTCACCTGTTTCCATGGAATCTGTGGCTGCATAGGGAGCAACTGACCATCAGTAATTTTATCAATTTGCTTGATTCCTTCTCCAATTGCCTGAATGAGCATACAGTCAGCAGAAAGAGTCTTCATTCCTTCAGGAGAAACAAGTAAGTCATTTATGCTTTGTAGCTCCTTATTCCACTCTTTCAACTGAAAAATTGCCTTTTGGATATTTCCTAGAAGATCAAGCAGCACTTCACTATGCTCTAAAGATATCGATTCCATACTTTTCTATCTGGTTTAAGAAGAAAGGTCGCATTCCTTGATGTTTGCAGATAAGATCGACGTCACACCCCAAAAGATCTTTCAAATAATCAGCGGCAGCAACGATGTTATATACTTTTGCCGGCATCTCGACATATACATCTACATCGCTACCTTCATGATGCGAATTTTTGGCTACAGACCCGAACAAGCGCATATATGTTACACCGAACTTTTGGTTAAGTTCAAGTGCATGAGTCTTTAAAAGATCTATATATTCCTGTCGAGTCTTCATAATAGTCACAATTCTGCCGCAAATATACATTTATTGCGAAAAACATCCAAAAATTAGTGAAGAAATCTTCATTTTAAGTTCTTTTTTCTGGCATGGCCATGCATTTTCATCATTTGTAGAACAAAGAAGTCGTCGGAAACTCACTTTTTCCCCGAGTTTCCGACGACTTATTATTACTCTGGATCCATTTAAAGCACCACCGAAGCGACCGCCTTACGGATGACTTCAAGTTTTTTTACAAAAGTCGGGTTATTCTTTGCCTGCTGATAGTTGTATTTCATCTGTAGCTGAAGCAGAGTCGTGGCTGGAATATCAAGTGCCGCTTCGAACATCATGGCGGTATCTGTAGTGATAGGGCGACGTTCATTCAGGATATCGTTCAAGACCTTATATGACATACCCATACTTTCTGCCAACACTTTCTGCTGCATACCTCTTGCCACAATCTCATCCTTCAATACTTCACCTGGATGAGTAGGTGTATATCCGTAAATCATAATAAGTTTATTTATAATGATTAGACAATTCTTCAATAGTACATACTGTGATTATAGGCTCTCGGCCAACGACTTCAATACTTAATTCTAGTCGATATTGATCGTTTACTCTGACAGAAAATAAACCTTCTTTATCACCACGTAATGCTTCAAAATGCAAAGAGTGGAATCTATAAAGATCTTCTTTCGTGGCATTGGCCTCCAAGAGATCTATAGTTTTTCTGTACTTTGAAACGATCTGCGGCTGAAACCGATGTTTCTTATCAGTAGTAGAACCAGTTTCATATAGTTCTTTCAGATACGGTTGCCTAAATTTTATTTCCATATTCTTTATTTTACGGGGCAAAGATACTGAATTATTTTCAAATCCACAAATTTTGTGGATTATTTCTTCGTTTCTTATTAATAAAACAAAGATCAGTCGTCGGAAACTCAAGAAAAATATGAGTTTCCGACGACTGATAATATAGGCGCTGAAACAACCTCTTAAGATTAAGGGATTAATGGAATAGATGAATAGCCCTGAGCTTTCAGTTGCTTTGCTAAAGCACGGACTTTTTTCTGCAAATTCGGATTGAGGTTTCTTACATGCAAATCGCAGCAGAATGGGTTAAAAGGAATATTTGGATCAACATTGCCCTTAACCAACACTGATTTGAAGATACAGAGGAAGTTCTCGATATCTATAGATGACAAAGATTTGAGAAGTG
>JAZUIL010000035.1:0-3372 GCA_045642245.1 Bacteroidales bacterium | reverse complement strand
TGTAGTTCCCTGAAAAAACTTGACTGGATTTATACTTAACCCTACCTTCAGTTGACTACTTGGATGTCTTAACCCTGGTAGGTCTTTACTTGATGTGTTAGCCCTGACTTTTCTTGACAGGGGAAGAGGGAGGCCGCAGCCAGCAGAATTAACCCTATTCTCGCTTTACCCAGCAAAGATAGTGGCTCCTTTCTGGACCTGCAAGCCTTGAAGGTACTTTTCTCTATAACTACACCACTTTTTTGCTATAGGGCCCGTCATTTTGGCAGCTTCAGATGGCGTTAGCCAGTCGAGACTCATGTGAGGGCGCTCGTTGTTGTAGAAGTCTACTGCCTTTCTGACGGCATCAGTTACTTCCTCAATGGAATGGAATACAAGATCCTTCAAGAGCTCGTTCTTGATGATGCCGTTCACTCTTTCTGCAATGGCATTGTCCTTAGGATCTCCACTTTCAGTCATGCTTATCTGCATCTGATACGATCTGAGCTGCTTGACGTATTCTTGACTGGCATATTGGACTCCTCTGTCAGAATGGTGGATTAGTTCTCTCAGTTCGTTCGAGTCCATGCGGCTCAAGGCCATTCGTAAGGCTTCCAAGGGATACGAGGTCTCAAGACTACCGCCCACACTCCAGCCGACTATCTCCTTCGTGTAGGCATCTGTAATCAAGGATAGGTAGCAGAAATAATATGTCTGCTTCTCCAGGTTCACCCAGATCGGAATGTAGGTTATGTCACTTACCCAGATCCTGTTCGGACACATCGGAATGAGATTCTTGACCAGATTAGGATAAAGTGGAAGCCCGTGATTCGAATCCGTTGTCTTCGGCTTCTTTCTGGGTTTCCGTACATTCAGTCCGTACTTCGAAAC
This sequence comes from Bacteroidales bacterium, assembly GCA_045642245.1. Lineage (GTDB taxonomy): Bacteria > Bacteroidota > Bacteroidia > Bacteroidales > UBA3663 > Liminaster. The sequence goes on along the minus strand of JAZUIL010000035.1, from coordinate 2,502 downwards.
GATTGCCTCTATCTTATCTCGGCCTACTTTATACTCTGAGTGTGAGGCGAATCGGTTCTGATAGATCTTCCAGAGTTTCTCACCTCCAATTCCTGGATCTTGCTTGCGGACGCTCTTAATGAACTGTAGTACGAAGGCCTCTTCTGCCATCTTGCGCTGAGTGAAGTCGCTATGTTCGTAATGAGCCTGCTTACTTCGGTCAAACAGCCGGCAGAGTCGATCCATAGTCCAACCACGGACCTTCTCTGCTGACAGTCTGCTTACGGTTTCGTTCCACGTTTTTTTTTAATCTGAATGCCAAACATCTCTTCGGCAACTTCGATCATTACATCACGTGAATGAACTTTGTAATCCAGCTCAAGGATCATTTTCTTGAGGAGCTCTGGATCATCAGGCAGGTTCTTGGGGGCTTCGTACTTCTTTGCCATAGCTGATGGGGGTGTTTGATCGGACGTTGGGCTCGCGTCAGCAGCGATGGCTGCTGACGCATGAGGACGCGACGCATGAGGACGCGTAGCCTCTTCCGATGGGTTTTCAGCTGCAAATTTACGTCGCCAGAATTGAATTGTAGCACATGAGACCCGATATTCTGCTGCTAAACTCTTCTCTGTACGCTGTTTTGTAAGGTAGAGTTCTAAAATGTGACGCTTTAATGCGTCTGGTATCGTGCAGTTGTAAGACCGCGTTGATACTTCCTTTTTCAATAGTCTTGGCATTTCCTTGACATTTTTGAGTCAAGGTTTTTCAGGGCAAGACATTTGGCTGCAAAAATAATTAATGACGAATTAACGAATAATTACACGATAATTAACGTTGAAGAAATCTTTATCGTTGTATTCTTTCTGTCATTAATTGCCGTTAATTGATCGTTAATTTTCCGTTAATTATTATTCGCTAGATCAGTAAGTTTCACAAGACAAAAAAATAGCCACTGACATGCGGGATGCAGTGGCTGATGATGTATCAACTTTTCATTTCTCGAATGTATGATTCTATTTGCTGTTTGAGAGGAGGAATGTCTTCAGTAATAACTAACCAAAGAATATCATTATTAATGCGGTAATAGTCATGGACCAGAATATGACGCATCTTCTCAATAAGCTGCCATGGAGTCTCTGGATGTGATTGCTTGAATTCTGTAGTGAGTCTAAATATTGCTTCACCGATTACCTGTACATTATATACAGTAGCATGCAAATGCAAAGGATCAGAAATCAGCTGTTCCTTGGTTATACCTGAGGTAAATTCTTCTACTCTGGCTATAGCAGATAAAATATGTTCCAATCTGCCCTTGTCTCTAAGCGGCTCTATCATATATTAACACTTTATCTTTATTTGCAGTTTGCGAGGCGAAAGGTAGAAGATCTCCATCCACAACAAGGTCGACAGGACGGTTTAGCAATCGTTCCAAATCTATTATCATGGAAAAAAACTGTAATCCCATTTTGGTGCCAGGAACAAACGTGATCAGTATATCCACATCGCTATCAGCCCTTTCTTCTCCTCTTGAGAAAGAGCCAAACAACCATGCCTTTTCTATTGGCTTGGTCTTGAAGTATTCTTTTATGATAGAACAAACACGTGTGTTCATAACTGAATGCTAATGGATTATTATTCGGGGTGAGATTTCCGCCGCAAAGATACAGACCTTTTTCTGAATCTCCAAATTATTCTGCGAGATTTTTATTTTTGACCACGAATTTCACAAATCTCACGAATATCAGGAATTCGATAATTAAATTTTGTGCTTATCAGAACTTCCAGTTGAGAGCCAGGCTCCAGAGGTAGCGATGCAGCGGACGAGAGTAGGCCTCACCGGTGTAACCCTTGATACCGTTTGGCAGGTCAACGCCTTGAGTGAGAATGGTCTTGGCATACTCGGTGTTGGTGTATGAGAGTGTGAGGTTCAGGCGGTCGGAAGGAAGGAATGAGCGCTGCAATTCTCCGCCGAACGAGAGGCTACGACCAGCGTGAGAATAGAGATCGATGGTATTACCCTCGGCATAATCAGCATGTGCATTCAGGCGGAAACGTGCTGGTAACTGCTGTTTGAGGCCGAGGTGTGTAGTGATACCCCAGTGCTCCTTGGCCATGTGGATGGCCTCGGCAATACGCTTGTCCCACATCACAATGAGCTTGGCGTCGAGCGTGGTCTTAGGAGTAGGCGTATAGGTGAGTTCTGGCGTCAATGACCACTGACGGCGAATACCTTCGTTGCCCCAGGTGGACACGCGGAGATTGTCCTTGACCATCCACATAGCATTGAAGCCATCGTTGGCAAAGACATGCTGGAGGGTGGTGCTGTATTTCACTACGTCGTTCTTATAAGTATGGCTCAACATCAGGTTGTTAGCATGCAGATACTGGAGTGCAGGATTGCCATAATCGAGCGTAAATGCACCCTGAATATGTGACGGATTGAGCAACTTAGCCTCAGGACGGACGAGGCGCATGCCATAGACGAGCGAGAGATCCTGATGCTTGGTGAGGTGCAGCACGGCA
>JAZUIL010000034.1:0-8041 GCA_045642245.1 Bacteroidales bacterium | reverse complement strand
TCAATCGTTAAGGTTGTAGTAAGCCGTATGACCGAAATGCGTATCGAGGATGTCAACACAGGTATGACCCTTGCTACCGCTACCATCGGTTATGGTTCTAAGCTCTTCCTTGAGAGCGGTACACAGGTCAAGAAGGGTGATGTCATTGCAGAATGGGACCCATTCAACGCAGTCATCGTCTGCGAACAGGCTGGTCGTGTACGTTATGAGAACGTTGTCGAAGGCGATACCTTCAAGGTAGAGACCGACGGCGATACAGGCCTCGAGGATAAGATCGTTACTGAGTCTAAGGACCGTACCATCGCACCAGTTGTACATATCGTCAACGCTGATGATGAAGTACTTGCAAGCTATACCTTGCCTATCGGTGCTCACATTATGGTCAACGATGACGAGGAGATCCTTCCAGGTGCAATCATCGTAAAGATCAACCGTACTAGCAGCAAGGCCGGTGATATTACCGGTGGTCTTCCACGTGTTACCGAGCTCTTCGAGGCTCGTAATCCATCTAACCCAGCAGTCGTTGCTGAGATCGATGGTGAAGTAACCTTCGGTAAGATCAAGCGTGGTAACCGTGAGATCATCATCACTGGTAAATATGGTGATGAGCGCAAGTATCTCATCCCATTGAACCGTCAGGTACTTGTTCAGGAGCATGACTACGTACGCGCTGGTAATCCATTGTCAGATGGCGCAATTACTCCAAACGATATCCTTAATATCCTTGGTCCAACCGCTGTTCAGGAATACATCGTTAACCAGGTACAGGACGTTTACCGTCTCCAGGGTGTAGCTATCAATGACAAGCACTTCGAAGTTATCGTACGTCAGATGATGCGTAAGGTAAATGTGAAGTCTGCTGGTGATACTAACTTCCTTGAGAACCAGGTAGTCGACAAGCTCGCATTCGCAGCTGAGAACGATCGCATCTGGGGTATGAAGGTTATCACCAAGGCTGGTGATTCACAGACACTCAAGCCAGGTATGATTGTTACTCCACGTCGTCTCCGCGATGAGAACTCTATGCTCAAGCGTCATGACAAGAAGCTTGCTGATGCACGCGATGCACAGCCAGCAACTTGTGAGCAGATGCTTCAGGGTATCACTCGTGCAGCTCTCGGTACTCAGTCATTCATGTCAGCCGCTTCCTTCCAGGAGACCACCAAGGTCCTCAACGAGGCAGCTATCCTTGGCAAGACCGATACCCTCGAGGGTATGAAGGAGAACGTTATCTGCGGTCACCTCATCCCAGCAGGTACTGGCCAGCGCGACTTCGACAACCTCATTGTCGGCAGCCGTGATGACTTCAACCGTGTATTCAACGCACCACGTAAGAACCTCGATTTCTAAATCCGGGATTAAATAAACAATGGAAGGTATCTCGTCTCTCTATTCTTGAGAGATGGAAATACCTTCCATTTTCTTTCTCCCATGACAAGGTTACACCTTATATATTATTATGAACATCGAATCATCTGACTTCATCTCGCCAGGATCCGACAGCAACGCCCAGTGGGCGCGCGAGACGAAGTATTTCTTGCTTACTCGCCAGCAGGTAGGAGGTCGTCTCCTATTGCGTAAAAGCATAAAGCCGCAATACCTTGAAGACGCTCAGCTACGAGAGACTATTCGAAAAGAATATGAGATTGGCACTATCGTCGGTATGGACACAGACTATGTGGTCAATTACTATCAGTTGGTCGATACTGCAGAAGAGTGCTATCTGACGATGGATTTTGTAGAGGGTTCCACGCTCGCAGAGCTCCTCCTGACCGAGCCTGATTTCTTATGTCAGCGTCAGAAAATGGAGAGAGCTTTAATTCAGATATTAGAAGGCCTTCGTTCTTTCCATCGCCATCAGGTGGTGCATCTTGATATTAAGCCATCAAATATCATGCTGACACATGTCAGTCGTGATATCCGAATCATTGATTTAGGTTTCTGTTATACCGATGCATATCATGGTTCAATGGGCGTGACAGACTCTTTCGCTGCGCCTGAGCAGTTAGATGGATCTGGAGATGTAGATGCACGGACAGATATTTACGCCATAGGCCGTCTGCTTCGTTATTTTGAAAAGGAGTTAGGCAAAAGATGCCAGTGGCGTAAATCCAGCATATATAAGAAATTAGTCAGTCGGTGTTTAAGCGAGCAGAAAAGTGAACGCTGGCAAAGCATTGATGAGATGATCGATTTCCTGATGCAGCACAGACAGTCAAAGCGTCGTGTGTATTCATTGCTTTCAGCCATATCTGTCATCGTCTTATTCTCTATTATCTATTACGTATTTCAGTTACCGGTGACAGGAGGAGATAAGCATATTTTATATAGCAATTTCTCTTTGTTCGATGGCACCTGTGAGGCAGTAGGAAAGATCCCCGACAGTGAGCGTGATCCATATTGGCGAGAGAATCTGTATGTCTATCCATCCATTAAACACTGGGGCAGGACTTTTGAAGTCACTGGCATTGCAGACAAAGCCTTCTTTGGCGATTCTACCTTTCGCACTATATACCTTCCTCCTACATTGACGAGGATCGGAACAAGTGCATTTGAGGAAAGCTCTCATCTGCAATCCATCATTCTCCCAGATGGCGTTACAGAGATAGGACGTAGAGCCTTCTTCCTGGCCACCAGTTTGGCCGAGGTTAAATTACCTGCCTCGATACATGTCATCCCTGCAAATTGTTTCTTGCGATGCAAGTTTACAAGCATTACAATCCCAGAAGGAGTCACGGCCATTGAGCTTGACGCCTTTGGCTACAGCACGATGATGACGCAGATCCATCTTCCGCAGAGTCTGCAGCATATAGAACGCGGTGTCTTCTGGCAATGTGAATCGCTGGAAACCATCTCACTCCCTGCCGCACTCACATCCATAGGCGAATATACTTTTATGGGTTGCACAAAACTAAAACAGATTGAGAATCACGCTTTGGATCCCCAACCTGTTATGTCTCTGTTCGATGATTCCATCCCAGAGCTTCAACTGCTCGTTCCACCAGAATCTATCAATAAATATAAGCAATCACCTGAGTGGAACCGGCTTATGATTTCGCCTCTTTCTTCTCATTAATACTCCATACTATGCCACCTTGTCGACCGCAGATGTAGTCGCTGGGTGGCATCCCTTTTCTATATAATCCTGAAATGAAAAGAGGCTGTTGCTCTATGAACTGCAGACAGTGGAAGATATCGCCTTCTTTCAACTTGCTATTAACCGATTCTTTCACGATAAACTGATCCTGACCTTCAAACTGTATCGTGATCTTACGCTCCGGCTTCCATACGATGCTGAGGATATCCCCCCGGTTAAGCGCAGACGTAAACAGTTTGCGGCAGATAATCTTATGACTATTCTCTTCGTCTTCCTCGTTTTGATTCTGGCAGAATTCCTCCCAGTCAGCATATCCCACCATACGAGAGAGTACGTTCAGCGTATAGCTGCTGATCTCACTGTTGGCATTCACATATCCCCACATACGTTTCAGCGTACTCACAGAGATACGTTCTCCCACATATCCTTCAATCTGTTTACTAAGGAAATCAAAATCTTTTGGATGCTCAATCTTTCGCCCTATCACCTTCTCGATGATATTGCGAAGTCTTTCTATTTGTTCTGAAGCGTTTGGCATTGTAAAGTTTTATTTTTGCGCAAAAATACAGCAAATTCTTCATTTTACCAAATAATTTTGCACAGATATGAAATTGAACTAGATTGAACCTATGGCTGCTTTTGCTTTTTCGTTATTTTTGCACTCGAATATATCATATTCATGAAAGAGTTAAAAGAATATAACGTAATGCAATTAGTTGACCAAACATTTGGTCAATCCGAAAATTGTATTACACTCACTCATCTAATATATTATCTACGAATATATCACGAAACCGCTATGGGTACATGTGCCCATAGCGGTTTCGTGCATGTCTGGACACTTTTATAGACTAATCGCATACATAACGGTAACAGAATATACAAAATATCTATATAAAACTTATTATCTATATGAAAAAGTTAACAATCCTTTTCACCGCATTGTCCGTTGCAATGTTCTCATCTTGCAAGGATAAAGACTCTCTCGAAAACGGGTTGCTTCCAGAAGAAAACCAGTCATCAGAACTGAGTCTTAGTGTTAATATTGATAACCAGAACGGTTTTACTCGCTCGGTTGTCAATAGTTCGTTGTTCCCTACAGGAAGTGAAATAGGTATTTCAGTACAGAATAGTTTGAATGCATCTTTGGCTACCAATCTTCAGTGTTCTACCGTGGATGGCACCATATGGGTTCTTTCTTCTCCGGTTTCTCTTACCGAGGAAGACGGCAATGTTGATGTATATGCTTATTATCCATATTCAGAAAGTGTCAACGACTTGACTGCTATTCCTGTCGCAGTGGCAGCTGTGCAGTCAGGTACTTCTGCTTCTGACAATCAGACAGACTATATGATTGGATCGGCGACAGCATCCAAAAATGCATCTCAGGCAAATCTGACTATGCATCATGCTCTGACTGAGATTTCATTTATGTTCAATAATGTCTCTTATTCATATCTTGCCAATACGCGAGAGGGAAAGATTACTTCAGTTGTGTTGTCCAATGGCAATACGGTAACACCTGTGCTTAAGTCGGGATCTGGCTTGCTCAATGCTAAGACAGGTGTGCTTACTACTAGCCAAACAACTACCTCGAATCTTTCTTTGCAGGCAGATTTGTGTCTTTTTGATGAATCTCATCAGCCGTTGTCTGAAGTGAATTCTGCTAATCTTTTGTCTTATCCTATCAATGCTGTTGGATCTGGCGATGTTGTCGTGTCTATTACAATTGATGGTAAGGCTTATTCTACTTCACTTCCTGCTGTACAGAATGGATTTAAGGCAGGTAGTCGCTATATATATCCAATTAACATTAAGCTGATTAAGCCATCTGCCGATGGCACAGGATATACAGATGGAAATGGAAATCCTGCTGATGGTAACGGAAATTCACTCTCTTCACGTCAGGATGCAAACGGAAATACTATCTATGATTATACTTATGCAGACGGAAGTCGAGTTGTTGATACAGAGGGCAATCTGCTTTACCCTGATGGCACAAAGGTCAGCGATGACCCAGCTAATCCAGGTAATCATGGCGTAGATGAAACGACAACTTATAGCAATGGGCAGAAAGTTCTTGACGAAAATGGCAACATGCTCTATCCTGATGGTACAAAAGTAAACCCTGCCGATCCAACACCAGGTATCCACACCCAGTATCTCACCTACGAGGATGGCAGTCCTGTGACTGATCCTGATGGCAATCTTCTTTATCCAGACGGTACAAAGGTGTCAGATGATCCAGAGCATCCAGAGAACCATCTTAATGGCAATACAATCTATAGCAACGGTCAGCCGATTCTTGATGGAGAGGGCAATATGCTCTATCCTGATGGTACTTCGGTTATAACATCTAATGGAGATAAGGTAGGTAGCGATTCTGCTGCTGGCACTATCGGTAAGGAGCAGACAGAAGGTCATACCGGTGCCGGAACAAGTCCTGATGCTGAGAATGCTGTCTTTGTAAGGATTTCAATCGGCACCGTCAGCATTACACCTTGGGTTGAGAATCCTCAGGGAGATATTAATCTCGTCATCGGAGAAAATTAAAAGACCAACAATACACATTATATTTTATTATAATGAAGAAAATATCAGTACAGATTACTGCATTATTTGCAATGGCTGTAATGAGTGCATGCTCTTCATCAGAAGAAGAGATCATGCAGGAGGAGCAGCGTGTGCCGTTGCGATTCTCTGTGGGAATCACTTCCGATGGAGCAGAAACCCGCAGTGGCATAACTGCAAAAGATTTCTCGGATCTTGAGGATCCGGAGATCGGTATCTTTGCCTATACTGCAGCCGATCATTCTGCATTCTATGGAGGCTCAACAGGCAACAATTGCTATGTGCGCAATGCTGCAGGTCTCTGGCATGAGTCGGAAGTCTCACAGCTCATCAATTTGAGCGAAGCAAATGCCTATCTTTACAGCTATTATCCATACACGGCTGGAGGCTCAAATCCAGTGGCTGTTCCGATCACAGTCAATGCAGATCAAGGAACGGGTCAGAGCGATGGCACCGTAGATAGCGGAACACCGGATGTGATGTATGGCTCGGTGCTCGTTGTCAACAAGGATCTTGAGAATGCTACCATCGGCCTGAAGCATGCTCTGGCTCAGGTTGCAGTACGCTTCGACCGTGATCAGAGCGACTGGACAGCTTATTTCGGCCAGGGAGTCATAGACAAGCTGCAGCTCTCGGATGCAGGAGGAAGTGCACTTTGCGTGGGTGATGGTACATTGAATGTTTTCACAGGCTCAGTGACTCCTGGTACCGGACGCTCAGTAACCGTGCAGCCAACCACACAGCCTGTTGTCGGATCTTCAGATCCTTCAGTCCTTCCTACGATACTGGTCTATCCATCTGCGAATACCGGACTCATCACCTTCTCAGTTCATCTGGATGGTAAGGACTATGCATTGGCATTGCCGGCACCAGCAACAGGATTCCAGGCTGCACACCGTTATGTGTATGGCATCACCGTCAGCCGTGTATATGAGCCGGATAAGGTCACACCTTCAGAGATCGCTACAGCAGAGCTGACCCCAAGCAGCATCAGCATTACCGACTGGCAGACCGACCAGATGGAGAATCTGGAGATCATCGTTCCAGGCAAATAATAGTTAACCCATTATACAAACAATATAAATACTTTAACAAAATGAAAAAGCTTAATTACGAGAAGCCACAGTTCGATGTGGTAGAGGTTGAGGCTTGTGACATTATTGCAACAAGCTGCTCTTCATATGTATATTGCCCAACAGTAGGTACATGTAGTGATGACGTTTAATTAAATATAGAGCTCAAAAAAGGGGCTCTATATAATTATTTTGGTTATGAAGTTATTTTATATTTGTTTTTTTATAATAGTCTTATCTTCGTGTACTTCTAAAGCATTTGAAGATGAGGAAATAGTTAAAATTCAAATTCGTAATTTGCAGAACTTTGACAATGTTGATGGTGAAACTCGATCAATTAGCGAAGCAATTAGTTCTACAAGTGCAAAAATCGATCTCTACTATCAGAATGGGGATGGATTCGGTTTGTTTCCTAGTTCTGGTTATCAAATTCCTTTTTTTGCATCAGATGTCCCTAATAACAAATCTGCAGAGGTGTCTGTATTAGCACAAGGATGGAATACTGATCCGGATTTGCTTTATGCAACATATTATCCATATAATAAAGATATTTTTGTTTCTACGGCAATCCCCTTTTCGTATGTTGGTCAAAAGCAAATTGGTAACAATTCCGAGAATCACATGAAAGATTTCATGTTGATGGTATCAAATGTAAGTGCTGCCAATGGAAAGTCTTTTAATTTCGGCATGACACATGCGGGTGCTTGTTTGAAATTTAACTTAACGATAAATGCTTCTTTGGAAGCACCTCTCTCATTCACAAAATTGGCAATGTTAGGCCCTTCAAAAGATTGTTATGGTAAGGCTGGCGAATTTAATATGTTCTCAGATTCTCAGCAATTCGAAAATGTTGAAAGGACTAGGGTCTTATCAATAGATTTAGAGAATGTTTCCATAGCAAATAGTTCAGATCAAGTAACGGTTTTTATGGCGGCATGTGCACCAATCACATTAACTTCTAATGATGTGATTATTCTATGGGATTCAAATGGTAATACATATACAGGTTTCTCAAATCGAGATATGATTCGTCCTGCCGGTTCTGGAACAAATATCAATGCAACATTGGAACTAAACAACGCCATCAAGACCGTTATCGAGCAGTATGCCGAGGAGGACGCTGCTAGTGGACAGCTCAATACAGGTAATTAATTTGATACAGTATGCAGATCATCCGCGAAGGAGATAAAGAAGTATTGAAAGTGCTGGGTGCAGCTAGAGCGTCAATAGACGGTCAACTGCGCCTGGCAGTTTATGTCATAAGCCATAAACAGGAAGACCAGCAGCTTCTTTATAATGT
>JAZUIL010000033.1:0-26667 GCA_045642245.1 Bacteroidales bacterium | reverse complement strand
TCATTGCTCTTCCTGTTGTAGCGAAACAACCTTCACTATCATGAGACAAAGGCAAAGAAAAAGGAAGATCAAAAGGAACAAGTCCTGCACCAACCCCTCTATGAATTACAATACCTCGTTTTCTTGCATTGCTATTTGTTTTACAGAGCCCATCTAAACGGAAACAATCTAAATGATTCCTTTTCATCTTGTCTTGTTCTGCAATTTTGTAGAACCCTAAAGAAGAACAGTTACTACCAATTTCATTCGAGAACTCCGGAGTTTCTGCAGTGCTATTTCCGCCAAGGCCATGAGCTACTTTATCACTATATACTATTTTTCCGCACTGCATATCGACTACAAAAAAGCGATCTTTCATCGACTTTCGCTTAAAATCTACAAAAACGGCATAGTTCTGTTCGTATTCCTGATGAGATGACAAAAAAGACTTCATCTCCATATAAGCCTTCTCTGATAATTCACTACTATCTGTTGCTTTGGCATAATCTATGAAGATTAAAAGAACAGAAACAATAATGAAAAATAGTATAATAAAACTAAGCTTTTTGATTGGGCGCTTCATGAACTCAATTATTTTGCTGATGTGTGATGCTTCACTATCAAACGAATCCCCACTATTATTAAGAATATAAAACAGATAAATGTGGCTAAATCACACGTCTCAATTACAGCGTCAGACCAATAATACTCACTGCAACAAATGCATGATTCAGCTTCTTTAACCACATGTTGGGTCAGTTCTGGTATTTGTAATAAAAGTAACAATATAGAAATTACAAATGACCATAAACAATCTTTCTTTATTATGTACCGCACAATGAAAAATACTGGCACAAAAAATATAATAATATTGAAAATCATAAGTAATAGTTGCAAAAATAAGTACGAAATCAGTTTAGTCGCAACATGTAATGTTCATGTTCTTAACATATTAACATTTTCAATGAATCGATTCCAGTTAATCAGTCCCTTTCTCCTGCATTCGTCTTTGATTTCGTTGTAATCACGTTCTGATGCTGCCTTTACAATAACATTCTATATCATTATACATAATAGGGAAAACTACACCTTTATCTAGATGGTATAACCCCTTCTTATCTCCATTAATTACAAAGAAAGTATTTCTATTATTTGAAAAATCCCAAGGGAAACAGAAATCGCTGCCAATAAATTCTATTGAATCGAATTCTATTGCAATTTTGATATCTCCTTTTGTATCTACTACGCCTTTCTTACCACCTTTCCCAACAATTATGTATGGAATATCCTTATGTATTTCAATAGTTTCATAAATCATTGAAACCACAAATGATTTTTGAGATGTACAAAAAATGCCTTTGGCTCCATTCTTTTGAACAACAACATAATCAAGAATTGGAGATTCAACCGAGTCATAAACAAAATCCTCAACCGCTAATTTACATTCAGCATTTGTAATAGCGAACTTTAATAATTTACGTATTGCATAATAACCATTACCCAGAAAACATATATCGTCAAAAATTTCGGGTTGCATGCCAATAATTCCATACTTTGGATTAGAAAAAGATATAACACCTTTTATTTGTTGTGCAATCTCCATAAAAGAATACCCGAGAGGACAGTAATGTTCCCCTGCATCGCGAGGAATACTCTGGATTGCGTAATCCATATATTCCTTAATAGACTCATTACTATTTGGCATTTTATGATTAATTACAGCAGATAAATCATATGCTTTTTCTACTTGATAGTTGCCGAATATAGGATAAATTGCACCTGAATCTTCGCCTCTATAAGTATCTACTTTTTCAAATGAAATAAGCGAAATATAATAATAGCCTATTGAGAAATGAGTTCCTTTAAACATACTTGAAGTGATTATTGAAATATTCTATATTAAAAAAACTACATTTTATTCTGCTCATAAACTTGGCATCTCTCAATTACCACTTCCTTAAATTTTGAAAATTCAGGATGATGTCTATAAGCATAACCTGTTCCTACAGGAACAAAAAGAGTAACACTTTTCACATCTTTATCTCTAAAATTACATATTACAGATTCTGGATCACTTACGCATATATGAACTTCACGTAAAGAATCACATCCACAAAAAGCGAATTCTTCAATTTTAGTTATTGCACTATGTAAATATACTTTGCTTAAATTCTGGCAGAAAGCCATAGTACCTTTAGGGATAGCCTTTATTCTTTCTGGTATAATAATCTCTTTTAGAGAACGGCAACTGTTAAAAACATTATCTTGCAATAGTTCTAACTCTTTGTTAAAAACTATATTTTCAAGACATAAAACAGAACTAAAAGCACTTGGCGCAATAACCTTTGTTCCTTTAGGTATCTCATACTTATTCTTCGTAGATGCACACGGGTAACTTAATAGTTTCCCATCAGAAGAAAAAAGCACGCCATCAATAGATCTATAATTAGAGTTATTATGGTCAACTTCAAAATAAGACAGATGATTACAACTAGAAAAGGCTCTATCCTCAATACTAGAAATCGATTTAGGAATAAAAACCGAAGTTAACCCATGACAACAAGAAAAAGCATCATTGCCAATCTTTGTTACAGATTCTGGTATTTCAATTTGCTGAATACCACTGCAATTTATAAATGTTCCTTGTTCAATATATCTAATAGAGTTAGGAATTTCAAATGATGCCAAACTTTTACAACTTCCAAAGGCTCTACCTCCAATTTTTTCTACTGATGGTGGAACTTCTAAGTTAGTTAGATTCTCGCATCCATTAAATGAATCCCGACCTATCTCTTTTAGCATGGTAGGTATTATGATAGAAGTTAAATTACGACACATATAAAATACCCTATTCCCCACTATATCCAAAACCTGAGGCATCGTCAAATCCACTAGATTGACACATAACTCAAAAGTGCTTTCTTCCAAAACTGTCAAAGAGATTGGCAACTTAATTTTTGAAAGGTTAACACATCCATAGAACGCACGTTTTTTAATACTCTTTACAGAATTCGGAATCTTAATATTTGTAAGATTAGTACATCCTTCAAAAGCACTTTCTCCGATGTAATTAACACTATCAGGAATTTTGACACCTACTAAGTCTCGGCATTCAAAAAACGCACCTCCGACTATTCGCTCTATTCCTTCCGGAATCTCAAAAACTCCAACGATATCAGATGCGACACTTACGATACTTTTGCCAATAATAAGAGTTTTACAGGGAATAGCACTTTTCCTGAAAGGGAAATCTCCAATCTTAATTTCAGAATCAGGAATATCAATGATACTTAATGAACTACAGCCCTGGAACGCTAAATCTCCAATTGAAGTTACAGAGGCAGGAATTTTTATATTATTCAATTTGCGGCAACCATTAAATGCCTCATTTCCAATACATTTTATAGAGCTAGGTATCTTAATAAAAGATAGATTGGCACAACCGGAGAATGCATAATCTGGAATACATGTCAATTGTTCTGGGACTTCGATTTGTGTCAGATTACTACAGCCACAGAATGCCCCCTTTCCAATACTCGTAACTGAATTAGGAATAAAAAGGGAACGAAGATTCCAACAACTATCGAAGGCTAACTCTCCGATGCTGTTCACGGAATTGGGAATCTCAATACTGATAAGACTATTACACCACCAAAAAGCGTTTTTCCCTATAGTTGTGATTGAATTTGGAAGTTCTATATTAGTTAGTTTTTCGCATTCAAAAAAAGTTGCCTCTTCAATAGATTTCACAGAATTTGGAATGATGATATTTGCAAGATTACTACAGCCCTGAAATGCGCCTATTCCAATTAATGTTACTGAGTCCGGAATATTAATTCTCGAAAGATTTTTACACTCATAGAATGCTCCACCCACAATTTGCTCAATACCTTTTGGAACATCAAAAACACCTGAATAATTAGATGGTAAATGGATAAATCTCTTTCCAAGGATTATAGGTTTTTGTATTTTTTTACAACTAAAGAAAGGATTAATTTCTATAGCTATTTCAGGGTTTAGTATTTCCACCTTTACAAGGTTATCACAGCCATAAAAAGCGCCTTCTTCAATTCTAGTGACAGATTTGGGTATTATTATAGACTCTAGTAAGTCACATTTGAAAAAAGCATATTCATCAATACTTTTTACTGAATTAGGTATTGTCACTGACGTGAGTTTGTCACAGCCGTTAAACGCATCCTTTGGTATTTCTGTTACTCCGTCTGGGATGGAGAAATGTCCTTCAATATTCTTATCTACAGGAAAATTATCTTTGTGAATCGTCTCTATTTTATCCGGCTCTATAGAATCAATAATAACATTATTCGTTATTTTCTTCATCATTATCTCATTATAAAAGTCTTCGACATCTCTATCATATTTCAATACACCAAGACTAATCTTGCTAGTCATAACGATTCCGTCTAACGAACGACATCTACTTAATGCCACATAAGCCTGACCTGGAGCAAAGGCCCTGTGAAGATTCAGAATTACGTTATCAAATGTTAGACCTTGACTTTTGTGTACGGTGATAGACCACGCCAACCGTAACGGAAACTGGAGGAACCGTCCAACGTGTTTCTCCACAATGTCATCTTCTTCATCAACTCCATTGTTTTGAATAACATAATCGACATTTTCCCAATTTGTCCGCCCGACAGTAACTGATTTACCATCATCTGTCAGTACTGAAACATAATCTTCTTGTAATGAAACGACTTCTCCCAATGTACCATTGCAGTATCCATTGGAGATATCATTTCTGGTAAACATTACACGTGATCCTACCTTAAGCTTCAAAACATATTCTACAGGGAAAAAGGATTCGGGAAAATCTCCTTCAATTGTAGCAGTGTATTCCTTTTCCTCTGTCTCAAGTTTTTCATATTCAAGAGCATTATCTTCGGCTGCTTGTGAATTGTGTGTTACAAGTTTAATGCACTTACTATCATTCGGGCGAGAATAGTCTGGAATATATCGGCTATTAAGTATATTTAGATCATGAGATGATACTTTACCTTCTCTAAGTTTGTTCAGAATATTGATGAATTTTTTATTTTCTTGTCTATATACTTTGTCAAGTTCGATTGTATGGAAATCTGCATCAGAAAAGGAATTACTTCCAAAAAAAAATGGTGTCGAATAATACTTATCATATATTCTTTTATCATCGCTGGTAATTACAGGAGGCAATTGAAACAAATCGCCAATTAGCAACAATTGAACACCGCCAAAAACAACATTATTATTTCTCTTTATTCTTAATTCATGATCAATGGCATCAAGTATATCTGCCCTAACCATACTGATTTCATCAATAACAAGAAGCTCAAGAGTAATGAACACTTGATTATGATCATCTTCTTGGGTTAAATCCCTAGAATAAAACTTTTTTCCGGGAATAAATGGAGAATATGGTAGTCGAAAAAAAGAATGAATTGTAGTACCTCCAGCATTTATTGCTGCAATACCTGTAGGCGCAACAACAACCATCTGCTTTTTGCAACACTCCTTTAATTTTCTTAGGAATGTAGTCTTTCCCGTACCAGCCTTTCCTAACAAAAGTAAGTTTTGGTTAGTATTAAGGATGATATCTAAAGCAAGATCCATCTTTTCATTCTTACTATTCTTTGTTTCCATTATCACTATTAGCTTTATATATTGACTGCAAATAATGTTCCTACTTTCTTGATTCAATAATTCTTTGCACAACAATACAATCCGACAAAAGACATTTCAGTTTGCCATTCTCATAACCCTCATAGTAATGTGAGCCTTTAGGAACAACACATTCGCAGACAAAAGATTCATACCAATCTCTCTTATAACAGAAAGGTTTTTCAATATACGATGGAATACCGCTAATTTTATACTTAACATAAAAATCACGAGTATCCTGATCATACTGACGCGGGCCTTTACTAGCCAAAGACAAAGGATATCTTACAGTATAACCGACATTATAGACAGTATAACAATCTGGTTCTTCATAACTTTTGATCGGTCCAATTTCAGAGCGAAACCTATCTGGCAATTTTCGAGACAAATACTTGTAAGTTGTAATATCCCTTGTTGCTACACACAAGCGCGTATTGAAGGTAATACTTTTATATTTCAACCATGAAGAATTTGGATTTACTCTTTCTGTTATATTCATAATACATCATCTTTGTATATTCGTTCTCATCGCCAGCACCGTAGCCTCACCCACCAAGAACATATCAGCCATGTTATAGTGACGCATTCCTTTTTCTTTCTTGGATCCACTTGCGATTTCTGCTGTACGAAGCAACTGGCTACGGAATTCCCAATCGCCGAAATAAGTAGGGGCACCAGGGGCAAAGGCTATTGCTCCAGCGCTGATTCCTTTGATAATCAAACCTGCATCTCCTGGCTTCACACTGAAATCAGGCAGTTTGTTCTGATATTCTTTAAGACCCACAACTTTTGTTCCAAGCAGCGAAGTCTCATGACCAAAAACCTTTTTCATCAATTCAAATTGCTGATGGGCAAATTCTGGATCAATCAACGTAAGGTACGAACAATTGAGTGCAGTGTGAGAACCTCTGATCTGTATTCCTTTCTGTCTAAAGCTTGCTCCTGGCAATGTTCCAGCCAACAAACCGGTTCGTTTATGAATCCATTTTGTCTTCGCATTCTTGAGCCAAGCCTCTACAAGATCCTCATACTTACCATTATACAAACGAGAATAGTTCTTGAGCGCAACAATGGTTACCAACATATCTGGAAGCCAGATAGGCTTATGAGGGAAAGACAATAGATTAAGGTCATACTTACTCATGCGCATGCGTCGAACCAAAGCATCACAGCAGTTATTAAGCAAGTTATCATAACAGCTATCCCCACCAATGAGTTTGTAATTAGTAATCATCCATGCTAAAATGCTCAAATATGTCATGTGACCACAGTTCTTATCGTCCTGAATTGTATCCATGGCATCCTCTTTCCACTGCATAGTATCATACTTTCGCATCTCTCGAGTATTTACAATGTCGATGAGTTTGGCGATTAAGCCAGGACATTGCGCTGCCTTATCAGGATATAGCACCGAAATATTTGCCAAAGCATGTGTTAGCATCGAACACGAATAAATAGCCCACTCTCCTTGATACTCTTCACCAATTATTGATGGAGCATCGGCAATTAGCTTAGCAGGATCCTTAATTACCTGTCTACACAACCAGTTTGCACGTTCAAGAATATCTTCTTTTTCGTCATCCCATGCAGCAGAAGTATGAATTGGGTAATCCCCATGGGCATTACCAGAGAGGAGGTTCAACGGCATCATTGAAAGCATCTTGGTTCCTGAGCCAAGCATCTTAAGCATATCCAGTTTCATTATTATTTCTATCTTTTATTTCTTTGTTGTGTGACTAATACTACATCTTTATGTACCACAAAAAAGGGAAACATAAACAAAAATAATATGAAAAAAGAAGAAATCTGATTATTTTAGCTCCCTGATCATCTTCCGAGTCTCCTCCGATGAAAGATTCATTCTTAAAATAGCGCGTATGGCACTCATCGTTTCAACACCATGATCTTTGCTTCTATGGCTTTTATTTCCTGCAGGTGTAATGCCAAGTTGTGTATTGAGGAATCTTGAGATACTGGTGGGAGAAGAATAACCTATTGCTTGGGCCAGTTGATCTGTAGAATAATCCGGATGGGCAGCTCGAAAATCTTCAACTTGCCTGGTGCGATAGGCAACGACTAAGTCCTTCAGTGTCATACCAAGTTCGATGGATAAAGCATTTGAAAGCTTTCTTTCATCAAGTTTGAGATAAGCAGCTACTTTCTTACACTCAATCAGTTTTGTGGTGGATAGAACTTCTGCAACAGCATTTACCAATGGGGACTTAGTAAATGTTGCAGGATCATCTACATTGAAAGAAAAAACTTCTTCAAGAGTAGCAATAGGCAGATATGGTTTTTGCATCGTGTTTTCGATATTATGATTTTGTTTTCTATTGTATGTCATCACGAACGCGATGACATGCTATGTGTCTTCATTGTATAACATCAAGTAAATGATGTAATGGAGAAATAATTATAGACGTTACATCAGGAACTCGATGTAATAGTTTATAATAGTTAACCATATCATCACGTACACGATGTAATATCATCGATAAAATAACTATAACATCGTGTACTTGATGTTAGATTTTTGTTCCAAAAGTACGTTTTTTTGTTTTATTAAACAAATTATAGCTCAAAAAAACAAAATTTATGACTATAAAACAACGTTTTGTGCCTTAATTGTCCTGATTCGAGTAAAAAATAATGTCTTTTCAAAGACTGTGGCTTCCCCTCTATCGTTGAACTCAAAAGCGTCAGCGTATTTGAAAGGGATCTTCAAATTTCCATCTCTATCAATGTATCCCCATTTTTTCTTCTCGTTCATCACAGGACATAATCCATGATGAAAAGACCTGACACTATGAAATTGATAAGAAATTACTAATTTTCCCCATGGGTCAATAAAGCCAATCAATCCGTCATCATTACAAACAGGGAAACGATCTTCTGAAAAACACAAAGAGTCACATAACATCACAAATGGAAACTGGCATGGGATAACTTCTTTACCGTTGATGTCGACATGGCCTAAAAGATCCTCGTCATTAACTACAGCTAATCGACCGCTTTCATCCCAAATGAAACCATTGATGCCAGAATACTTGAATGGAACAATTACGTTGCCATCTACATCAATAATTCCTTCATGCCCCTGATAACGGCAAAGTGCTACACGTTCATTCTCATCGGGTCCGCCGGCGAGGATTTCATCCACGTCGGAAAGCAAAATTTTCTCTTTCATCATAATAATAGTTTAGGGTTAAGCTATTTCATTAATTTTTTTAACAAGGTTATTTACAACAGTTTCCGAATCATTTAACCAATCGACACTCCATACACGCTCAACGTTCCACCCTAAGCCCTTGAGTACTGATGGTTGAACAATTTCTCGATCACGGGCCGTTGGCGTTGCATAGTAACCCTTTCCGTCGCAAAGAATTCCCAACAAATAATGATCTGAATTGTTCGGATCAATGACTGCAAGGTCAACACGGAAAGAAGATTTACCTACATAAGTATCAACTTGATAACCTTTTTCTCTTAACCTATCTGCAATCAGTTCAGGCAAGCCACCCGTAAAGTATTCGCCTTTTTGCTGAGATGCAAAACCTGGCTGATATCCATGTTCTGCGAAATAGAGGAAGTTCTTTAATCCAATAACTCCAAGAGCCTGAGTTCGAGAGAGATCGATCTGATCAGAATGCATCGTACTGAATACCTTAATGCGCTGACGAGCTCGACTAACGGCAACATTGAGACGACGTTCTCCTCCACTTACATTCAGCGGGCCAAAGTTCATTGATACATTGCCATTTTTGTCAGGACCATAGCCAACACTAAAGAGAATCACATCACGTTCGTCTCCCTGTACATTTTCCAGATTCTTAATGAAAAGAGGCTCTTCGCTGGTATTCATGAGTTTCTCTAACTCTAAATGGCCCTTGAGACGCTCCTGCAAAAGATCCTCTATCAAAGTTTGCTGAACCTTACTAAATGAGATAACGCCCAAGCTCAAAGTGGCAGAAGACACATTTAAATAATGACGAATGATTTCTTCTACAATTGCCTCAGCTTCTTTACGATTGCTACGCGAAGCACCCTTATCGTAAGTACCATCTACTGGTATAAACTCGACGTGAGAAGTGCGGTCATCAGAAGATGGGAAAGTCATCAACTTGCCATCATAATAGTTGGCATTTGAAAAGGAAATCAGGCTCTCATGACGACTGCGATAATGCCATGTCAAATAATGCGATGGCATAGAAAGAGCTATGCAATCGTCGAGTATAGAATCCATATCATCATATTCTGCCTCGTCCTCGCCTACTGCCTGCGCCTGGAAGAAGGTGGTTGGAGGCATCTGACGAGGGTCTCCAACTATGACAACAGACTTGCCACGAGCAATGGCGCCAATGGCTTCACTCGTAGGAATCTGCGATGCTTCGTCGAAGATGACAAGATCTATAAGAGGCGATTCTGAATCAAGGGAAATATACTGAGCCACACTAAGAGGAGACATCAACATGCAAGGACAAAGAGACGGCAGAATATGCTGAATCTTTGAAAGGATATGCCTGATGGAGATTCCTCGACCATGATTTGAAATGTTTCGTTTCAAGAAGGTCAACTCCTCTTTTATTTCTGGTGATTGCGTTGGTTCAAGTAAACGTGCCACACGTTTTGAAAGACGTATCCGTAGCTCATCTCTGGTCAATTGTTGGAATTCGGTTGCGATTGAACGATAACGCTCAATGGCCTCATCGAATATCATTCCATTAAAAAGACTAAGCTGTTCATCTGTAGTAATAATGTTCAATGCCAGCTGATGGTAGACACCCTTCCTGAATGCTATTAACGCTGCGCTTCCAAAAGAATGTGTATCAATTATCCAGTCAATAACATGAGACAAACCTCTTTCTTCCAGCTTCTTACGACGAAGTGACCACTGGCACCACGATTTCAGATGCAAGCGCTCAGCTTTCCAAATACCGACAGTATGAATCAGCTCTTCTTTATTGGTCGGCCATGCGACATGTGCCATTGAATCGATTTCATCCATCAGGGACTTTATCTGCAAGTATTGCTCCATCTGAATACAAATAGATGGAATACTCTCCCATTGCAGAACAGGATCCTTCATACGCAATTCCTTCAGCAAACTATTTCGCTTAAAAGAACGGAACATAAAGAATGAGTTCTCGACCTGAAGATATTTTTCTTTGAGATCTGAAGGGAATTTTGACAAATATGCCGTGTCTGCCGGATAAGAATATCCTCTGTTTGCAATCAAATCAACCAGTTGTTCGAGTGCTAGGAATAATGAGGTATGTACCTCTGATGATGCACTATAAGGTTCAAGTCCGAGCAAGGGATGATCTGCAGGATGACCGGTCAACCTAAACACTGCATCAAGCATTGCCAAGTCAGAACATACCTCGTCTAAAGTTGACTCATCCATTCTTTTTGCTAATGGATAAGGTACAGAGATTTCGTCACCAACAATACTCATGTAACCATTGATACAATCATAGAGCGATCGGCCATCGTTCTGCCTACGATGCAATGACTCCATATATCCTATCAATTCTTTGCGACGAGCAAATAAGGCCTCAGACATCTTTTCGAAACCAGGTGTAGCTGATTGATTCTCAGCCAACTGTAAAACCTGATCAAATTGATGCAATACATGACTCTTAGTTGCCTTATTTGAATGAAGTTCTATACAGAACGGCGCTAATCCGATACGATCCAAACGATTCTGTACGACATTCAACGCTGCCATCTTTTGCGCTACAAACAAGACACGCTTTCCTTTGTACAAAGCATTGGCAATCATGTTTGTGATTGTCTGAGATTTACCCGTACCTGGAGGGCCATAAAGAAGGAACGATTTTTCGTCTCCAGCATCTGCTATGGCCTCAAGCTGAGAACTATCAACGTCAATAGGTAAAGCGAAATCATGAGGATACTTTGTGCTGTCAATAGTTCGAGCATCAGCATCAGGCAAATCGTTGATAATCAATTTACTTTCTACCAAGCTTTTAATTACCGGATTCTCTTTCATTTGCTCAGAATGCTGGTGTATATCATTCCACATTACAAACTTCAGGAATGAATACAAACCTAGAGTGCATTCTTCGTGCAAATTCCAACCCTGTCGATCAGCAAGTGCAAGTCGAATAGCGGCAAAAGCCTTCTTGATGGTATGCGCAATATCATTATCTATAGCTTGGTCGTTCTGACCACCATCGGTAGCTGCAAGATTAAGTACATTGGTCATATCAATGCCAAAGCGCTGCTTTAATAACTCGAAGATTGTGATGTTGAAGATCAATGGATCCTCAGTAATATGGATATTATATCCTGTTCCACCCTGCCGTTGAACGATTTCGACAGGTAATAACATAATTGGAGCAAGATGATCGGTTTTGCTGCGACGACGACGCCATCCTTTTACCTGATCTGCAGATTCTTCTTCATCCTGCCAATGTAATAATCCCACAGTCAGGAACAAAGAGGTTGCGCCACTTTCCTCAAGATTGATTTTTGCCTGTCTTGCTATGCTTTTAAGCTGTTGATCAAGGTCTTCGCTATTTATATAGGTATATATTTTATGCTCCGCAAGACCTGACTTGACAAACTCTTCAAAGTCATCTTTATAATAGAATGTATCAATACTGCCACAACGGAAAACATCGACCTGATTGTTTGTCGGATTATCAACAAGACGATAATTCTCTCCCTTACATAAAGTTTCAACAAAATCAGGAACTCCAAGTGTAATCAATGGAATGCAATGTGCGCCCGGACGAATATGCAGCAACCGATTTGACATCGTCAAATCAAGGAGCTTGCGTTCCCAAATAGCCATGCGTGATGGGATATTCTTTCGGTCAGAGTCAAAATTGATATCAAAATACTCTTGTTTACGTGCACCTTGTTCAGAGGGTTGATTGTCATAAGTCTGATCCACAATCCATTGTCCGTCATCCTCCATACGTTGTGGCAATGGACGATAATGCTCTAATCGACAATGCTTCAGATCAATGAAATAGAGGAATTCTTCGGCATTGTCACGCAGCTGGTTGACAGCTGTCTCTGAAGCTTTCTCAAAATCGAACTGAGCAGATTGACAGACACAAGTTGTTTCCTCCAGCACTAACTGGCCAACACCTTCGGCCGAGAGTTTCAGCAAACGGTCATGATCATAACCAACTGCACGATTGAAGATTTGTTCAGTAAGCCATGCTCCTACAAAAGTATGACCCTGAAACATCACAATAATTGGATTTATGCCAAGTTGTTCCAGGCAGCCAGCCATTAACAAAGTCAAATCCAAACAGGTAGCTAACCTATCGCGACGAATAATATCTGCCATACGAACTCGCTGTCCTTCTCTACCAAAAGAAGCAGGAGGCATAACATAGGCTATAGATTCCTTGCGAATGGCCTCATAAACAGCAGCTATCTGCTGTCGGACATCGTTCGGATCTTCTGTCTGATACGCATTCATCGATGAATCTCCGGTCCAAGCCTGCATCTGTTCAGCTGCAGAACGACAGATTTGCTGCACATAAGGGTGATTAGGGGTTACAAATGAGGCCAGTAATTGGGGAGCAGCATGGGTTCCATTCCATTGATCGAATGGTTGCAGTTCTATTGGCAAAACGAATTCTTCAGAGGGTTCATCTCCAACACAGATAGAAATAGTAAAGGTTGTAGAAACAGCTTCGGTCAGATGCTGTAATACTTCAGTATCAGGCAGAAGTGTCAATGTGTCAAGCTGCATGGCTTGACCAGTCAAAAGAGTATCGAGGATACAAGTATTAGATAATATGTATTGACCTGAAACCGAGATTCTGACTTCTCGCCAGTCTTTTTCTTCTTTATTTTTAAGAATGGCACTATGCAGAATCTTCATTCCACTACTGGTCAAGGCATAGTTTACTGCCTGCTCGTATTCTAGCAGTAAAGAGCCCTTATGTGATGTCTTTAGCTCAAGACTTGTAATTGGTTTTTGCTTTGTCTTCATAATCATTTATATTTGGCGTTACACCTATATGTACGTCAAATAGTGAAAACATAAACACCTTGGAAAATAATTATTTCTTTTTTTTGTTAGCAAGAGGGTTCTTTGCAACCATTCTATACCCAGAATTATTCACCGGCATCATTCCCTCTTCTGCTTCTTTCATAGCTTTTATGGTCTGAGCAATGAATCTTGCCCGTTCTCGAAGAGCAGTGTCTGTACGAAGAGCAACTTCGAACTCTGTCTCTTCTTCAGCTGTCATCTGATTACGGAGATAGCGATCGATCATTGCATCCATGACCTCTTGACTATGTAAATCTAAAATCTGTGCCATAAACTTATATTTTGCTCTTTAAAATCAAACCTGCCTGTTCTCTCAATCTGCTTATAATCCTGCATTTAGTAGTTCTTGCCACCTCAATGCTTGCCATATTATTTTCAGTTGCTAGTACCTCAAAAGACTTGCCTTCGATATAAAAGCCATGAATTAAAGAATAGTCTCTTGTTGATAGTTTTTCTAATAAGTCTAATAGTATTGACCGATAATCAATCGCATCATCATCTTCTTCAATAATGCCAAATTCCCTGTCTTCAGGTTCTTCTGTCAAAGCCAATAGCCTGTCCAACTTATCGTCATCAATAGTATTCGCAAGCTTCTTCAGCTCTTCCATCCGCTTAAAAGCCATTTTTTGACATATACCATGCAGATATGCTTCAGGTGTGCTTTTCATTGTAAGACGCTGACTACTTAATACATCATATAATACAACAGAGGCTTCTTGAAAGATATCTTCTGCATCTTCCAAGCACAGGCCATCATTCATCATACGATGTATCTCTTTAAGCCTTGATGTTTCTATTATTCTATTGAAGGAATTCGACATGAAACAGATATAAGAATGAGTAAAATAACAACTCCTCTATCAATTCAAGTATTGTTGCTTATTTCATGCGACAAATATATACATTATTATTTAATTTTCAAAATTTTGGCTATACATTCTATAGAGATTGCGTTGTATAACATGGAAAAACAGTAAAAGGATGCAAAAAGCATCCTTTTACTGTCTATAATAAATACGAAAGATCAAATTACTGCAGAATCTCATCAAGGAGTTTATAAGCTGCTTCAAGCTGAGCGTCAGCTTTCTCCTCGCTCACTACATCAATCTGCATTACAGGAGCGACCTCCTTATCATTGATTGTATTCCAAGTTGGAAGACCCTCACCATTAGGATTAAAGGTTGAGATAAAGTTGATATAGAAGTTCATGAAAGTCTCCTGAACCTTATAGTCATCCTCATTCCATGCGAATACCTTATTTGTTGCCAAATTGCCCATAGCGTACTCGATATCAGCAGAATGAACAGCACCTGCAATCTGATTCTCAGGAGCTGCAGGAGCACCAATTGCGTCCTCATCATCAGCATCCTTTACACCACCTGCTAAACCGGCAACCTTGCCAGCAATAGCCATCGCTGGACGAGGATGGTTGTACTTATAACGATAAACTGGCTGTCCTGAAGCCTTGTGCAATTCTGCCCATTTCCAAGTAGGGAAAGCAGTAAACAATGCACCAGACAGTTCGATAGCACCCCAACCCATTACATCGGCATCTGTCTTGACACCGAAAGCTTCGAAGACCTCATCAGTACGATCACCGAAACGCTGCTGCATAGCTGCCTTGAAATTCTTAAGAGTAGGTTCCTGACCTGCAAGGGATTGCATAGGATGAGCCTCCATTGAGTTCCAACCCAAGAGCAATGGAACCTGAGCCTGCTCGCCCTTTTCGAAAATCTCGTCAACAGTTGCAGGTAACAGATAGTTGTCGATCAAGAGATTTGACATACCTACTGGAGGAAGAATCATTTGAACCGAATCAGCAGACATTGCAAGAAGCTGTTCGATTGTATAACCTGTACTCTCTACACGAGCCTGACCCAGGGCTTCACCCTCTGCTAAAGTAATAGCTGTAGAAGGCTTGATCTCTGCACCACTCGATCCCATAGCACCAGCAAGATTGCCACGGCTCAATGGAGAAGCCATCAATACGGAAACAGAGAATGAACCAGCGGATTCTCCTACAATAGTAATCTTATTTGGATCACCACCAAAAGCAGCGATATTATCCTTTACCCACTGGATAGCAGCTACCTGATCAAGAGCGCCATAGTTACCTGAAGTGTGATTTGCAGAACGAGCAGTCAACTCTGGATGTGCAAGATAGCCGAATACACCTTCACGATAATTAGCTGTAATAGAAACGATGCCATGGTGAGCCAATGAATCACCTGCATAACGTGGCTCTGAGCCTGAACCACACATCAAGCCACCTCCATTAAAATAAATCAGGACAGGAGCATCCTTTGCCTGAACAGGAGTCCAGATATTAAGATACAGACAATCTTCGCTTTTACCTTTGCCCAAGAAGTTCATATCTCCAAAGAGATCTGGCTGCATAGGATCTGCACCAAACTCTGTACACTGACGGACACCTTCCCATGCCTCAACAGGCTGAGGTTCACGCCAACGAAGATCTCCAACAGGTGGTGCGGCGAAAGGAACACCACGATATACTACGATGTCACCTTCTTTCTGACCCTCTACAATACCTGCCTTAGTAAGTGCCTGGGTATCGGTCAACTGAGGAGTTGAAGTACAACTCCACAACAGCAATGGCATAACTGCCAACAACAGTCTTTTCATTTTTGAATTTAGAAATTATTGGTTATTTGTAATGAAATACCTGAAAATATCTTAGATCTTAAACTACATATCTTAGTTTTCCGATTGCAAAGATAAAACATTATTTAATTGAGTGGAACACTTGATTCTATAAAAAATAAAAAAGAATAGGTTTACATCATAGTTTGTCTTTTTTAGGCACAAAAATAAGGCCGTTTCTGCAAATAAAACAGAAACGGCCTTACGAATTGATAAAGTATGTATTAGAATAGGTAATGGTATCAATGTTCGGTGATGGTCAATGCACAACCCTCTGTCCTCTTACTTTCGTAGAGCAGACGGTCGGCCATTGTATAGAGGCGGTCAAATTCCAGACCTTCTTCTCCGTGATATACTGCAGCACCCATACTTATTGATGGAGAATAATCACCCATACCCTGTACATGCAACTCCTTTACGTCGAGGAAGAAATTCTGTACCTTAAGTTCGAACTGTGCTACGGATTGATTGCTACAGAATACGGCAAACTCATCACCACCCAAACGAAGAACAATATCGTTAGCAAAGCCATTCTTTATGGTTTCA
Organism: Bacteroidales bacterium; assembly: GCA_045642245.1. Classification (GTDB taxonomy): domain Bacteria; phylum Bacteroidota; class Bacteroidia; order Bacteroidales; family UBA3663; genus Liminaster. Next base: position 9,782 of record JAZUIL010000033.1, on the reverse strand, counting down.
GCCAGCAATTTAAGCAACTTATCACCTGTAGTATGGCCATAGATATCATTTACAAGTTTGAATTTATCACAGTCAAGAATAGCCAGGATACCAGGAGTGCCGTCAAGCATCATATCTGAAATCATCTTCTCACCTGTACTACGATTCAAAATACCAGTAAGTCCATCAATCTCAGCCGAATGACGTAAGATTTCCATGTGGCGTTCAACCTCCTTGCGTTCACGCTTCTTATTATCATAGATCATGACAGCCAGTACGATAATCAAGAAGAGTACGCCACCCGTACCAATCAGCTTCATTGTTGTAGAAACCTCATTGAGCGACTTATAGACATCCTCGCTGTTACTCTCAATTAGAAGACGATAATCGCCTTTCTCTATCACATCATAATATATAAAGGTGTTAGAAATGACTTCACCGCCATAAATAGCCTTACCTTTCTTTCCATCATATAATGCATTAAGTAACACTGTATCGACCTCAGGAATACCACGCTCCTTAAGATAAACTGGAAGTGTCTTATGCATAGGATAACCTTTCTCCGGATGAATGACAAAAGTAAGATCCTTCTGCATAATCATCACAGTAGAAGTTGAATAAGGTTTGATATCCTCCGTGACCTGACGAAGATGTGAGATAGAAAGGTCACAAGCTACAACACCAACGACTTCTTTCTGCTCATTCAACAAAGGAATACAGTAATCAATGATGATATCTCCTTCTTCTGAGAAGAATGGCGAAGACCAGCGCGCCTTCTTCTGTTCGAAAGCTTCACTATACCATTCCTTAGTATGACGGAAGTCACGGATCTCACCGACTTGATAGCGAACTAAGGAATCTCCCTGATTACGTACCAACGGACCGAAACCGAATTTATCTTCATATTCCGGGAATACAGAATCCTCAAAACCAGCTACAATACCCGAGAGGAATGGAGTGTTAGCAAGGAATCGTTCCATCTGCACATAGATATCCTCCTCATTTTTCGGGATGGCCAAACCATTCTGGAATACCGTCGTACTAAATGCCTGTAAGGCCTCCTGTGCACTACTAAGTTCCAGATCTACATAGAGTTTGATCTTATCGATATCTCGCTCAGTTATTTCGTCACAGCTTTCGGTAACAAGATTATATACTAGTCGATAAGTTGAGAAATAGATTGTTGCAGCAAGGATTGCACAAGTTGCTACAATCAAGAATGTAGACTTAAAGTCCGAAATCTTGAACCAGCTGAGAGGCATCCAGAGGTTGCTGACCTTCTTCTGCAGTCGTGTAGAAGAAACCTTCATAGCGGTCGGAACGTCAGTCTCTCCTGCTTTAACTACCTTAGCCTTGTTTTCTGTCAAAACGGCAGTATGAGCTTCCTCATTATGATCAAGGAGTTCGAAGAACGCCTTTTCGTCCATAGGTCGGAAGAAATGGAAACCCTGGATATAGTCGCAACCGACCTGCTTAAGATATTCGACCTGTGTTGCTGTTTCCACACCTTCTGCCACGACCTTGGCATACATCTTGTGGAACATATTGATCATCGTCTCAATAAGCAGATTGACTTTGCGGCTTGAACCAATCTGGTCAATCATAGACTTATCAATCTTGATGATCGTAAAGTCCACGTCCTTCATCGTACCGAAAGAATATGCCTGGCCGAAGTCATCGATCAAGAGCTTGACATGCTGAGCCTTGAAGAACTCCAGAACATCATATCGGTTTTCAGCAATTTCTGCCAAAGCGGTTTCTGTGATCTCATATCGCATCATATCAGTAGGAAGAGAATCATCCTTGATATGAGCATACATCTGTTTGAGCAACTGGTTATCGGCAAAGTCTACCCAAGAGAGATTGATGTCGACAGGAACAATAGGCAAGCCATTCTGATAGCGGTTCTTCTGCATCTCAAAGACATGCTCCTCCATAATCGTATCGATACGAGAGAGACCTCCATGACGCTCGAGTACAGGAATAAAGACTCCTGGAGGAATCATTCCTTTAGTTGGAGAAATCCATCGAACCAAAGCCTCAGCCATCTCAATACGACCCGTCTGCGTGTTGACAATAGGCTGGAAATAAGGGACGAACTCCTTGTTTGCAATTGCGTCATCAAACTGCTTGAGAATCTCTGTGTCTGAGAAATACAGTTTCTGCATAGACGGATTGAACTCCACCCATGGCTGGAGGAAACTGTCTTTAACATAAGACATGGCCAGCTTTGCACGGTTAATTGCATTAATTGGGGTTTCGTTCTTATCCTGAATATGATAGATACCACAAAGACTACGGAATGGCACCACGATCTGACCTTCAGAGTATTCCAAATGACATAATCTGTTGATTACAGTTGTGTCAAAATTCTGTTTTTCAACCAGACAGACAAAATTATCAGAGTCGATACGTGCATATGAAATCGGATGCAGATCAGAGTATACTATCGAAGTATACATAAACTGCAGCACCTTATCTCCTACCTCATCTCCATGCAACTCATTGACCATTCGGAAATTCTGGATATTGAAATGGATCAATGAATACTGATCAGGTGTTGAGATAGAGGCGAACTTAACCTGTAGCTCTCGCAGCAAACCTGTACGATTCAAGCCTCCGGTGAGGACATCATGCTCCAAAGAATGTGTAATCTCCATCTGCGTTGCCAAGATGAACTTTGATTCCTCATCAAGAGAAATAAAGACAAACTTAAGCACGCTGTCATGATCAACCTCCTCCTGCTTATGGGCCACGAAAGAGTATCGCTGATGTTCGCGTACTTTCCGACGCAATGTTGCTAGTTCTGTACTTCGAGAAAAACGACGACGGTCATAGTCATAGGCAAATGAATCGACAATAGCATTCTTCCAGGTACTATAAGAGAACACATCAACGATTGTTTCTGTGTCAAAACCTTTCTTTGATGAAAGAATGTTACCTGATAGATTCACAACACTCTCATCGTCGACACTGATCAGAACAGAGACGAACCTATTATTACGAACAAAAACTTCTTTGACGGTGTCAAGAAGTTCAAGCGTTATATGACTACTATTCAAGTAATCAGCGAGACGACATGATTGTGAATTCTGTATTGTGCTATTATTGATTCCCATGGAGATTTTGCTTGCAAGTTGCTGCAAATATAGATAATAATTTGCTAAAAGCAAAAAATAGACAAAAAAAATGCCATTATTTGGCGTATTACACACAAATAACAGCATTTTTGAGGTTGTTTTAGATATAAAGCGTATCTTTAATCGGTGTATATCTTTGGTATTACCCTGACTTATGATTTCATTTTTGATAATTCACGGCGATATACCCAGCATGCCGTCAGGAAATAGACGATACACTGAATCCAAAGACCATGATATTCAAAAGAAACATCACTCAATGAAGCTCCCATTCCCTGGATACGAGCATAACCATGCATACCGAAAGTAGAAGGAAAGATCCATGATATATAACGCCAGAATTGAGGTTCTGCAGCCACTGGCCACGACATACCACTGAGGAATAACAATGGTACAGACATGAAGATATAAAGCAACATGGAATCTTCGCTACGGAAAATCATGGCTGAAAGCGTAATACCCAACATAATACATGCAAGAATGTATGGGAAGACAAAACGCAGGAAGGTGACATAGTCGCCTAACTGAGGTAATGCAAAACCTCTGGTCACAGCCGAAAACATATATACAGCAACCAGCAAAAAGAGCGGAAGATAGAACAAAATCTTACCTACTACGATGCTAAAACAATTGCTGAAATATGGACTATCAAGAGGGACTCCAATTGAACGATTTCTTTCTCGGACGCTACCCATGGAAGTTCCGATAGAGAGGAAAAGCAATTGCTGAATAATCAGCATCATGACAGCAGGGATCAAGAAACTGGCCATACCACTCTGCGGATTATAAAGCGCTACATAACTATTGGTGACAGGTTGCTTAAGTACAGCCTCCTGCTGATTGGTAGTACCACGCAGATAACGGCTTATTTTGATATCATTATTCATTGCAAGCGACACGTTGGTAGCAGCAAGTAACGCTGATTTATAATACAGCATACATCGCATATCACTATAGAGTGCTATCTGTGTTTGTTCACCTCGTGACAAGTCTTTTTCAAAACTTGAAGGAATATGAAGGATGGCATATACCTTCTCCTGTCGCATCAGTTCCTGCGCCTGCATCAGATCCGTGTGATAAGCCACTTCTGTCTCAGCCGTAGCATCGACTAGTCGTGCGAACTCTCGACTCATCGGAGAATGGCATTCATCTACCACGGCGATAGGTACTTCATGTACTGTTTCATTAGTATAAACAAATGCATAAAGCAATGGATAAGCCAGAGGAACAAGCAGACAAAAGATGATGAGGCCCTGACTATGCAGCACTTCATACAACTCCGCGTACCAAACCTGTAAAATATTACTTAACTGTTTCATCTTCTGCTTTATGCTTTATACTTCGTAAGAAGGAATCCCTTACGATAGCGAGGAATGACAAGGAACGGAACTAGCATGAATGCTAAAAGCGCAAGCACGTTAAAAGTAACATAACCAATGGGATATCCGTTGAGCGCCTGATCGACGTAGATCAGGTAATAATGTCTCAGCGGGAAAAGATTGCAGGCATATTGCAGGATAGGATGCATGGCCGAAATCGGGAAAGTAAAACCAGATAGCGAAAGACCAAGAATACCCAAAAGCGAACATACACTCATGGAGAAACGCATCTGACCCAAGAAAATGCCAAAGATCAGAATGGCAATTCCCTGCGAAGCCATGACTCCCATTACTCCAGTGATGAACATCGGTAAGATGCCGCTGCGGCACGGGAATTCAAGATATCGATACAGATAGACATCGATAAACAAAATGAACAGCGAATAGATGAGCGTGATAGGCAAAAGTTTACCAGCCAAAGCTGTGGTTTGCGAATAACCAGCCAACTGATAGGTCTCGCGCTGACGTCCTAGTTTCCACTCCTCTCCGATTACGTAGCTTGAACATAGCATGGTGAGTATGAACAGGATACCCGGCAGAATGATGTTGCTGAGGTATACTGAATAATTAAGGAATGGATTACCCAAAGCATGTTTATCGATGACAATAGGTTGCAGGATACCCATAGCCTGACGATTGGTTAGGCCTCGGCCATAAAGTGATTCTCTAGTGATAGAGATTCCCAACACCTCAGCAGCCATACGCATGTCCTTCATCAGTAACGCGCTTGGAATATAATATGTCTCGTTGGTATAGAACGAAACATGAGGCTGTCGGCTCGACACAGCATCCTCTGTCAGACCCTTTGGAATGTAGAAGATGGCGTAAATCTCACCTCGCATCATGGCTTCACGAGCATCGGCAAAGGTGTGATAGTGAGCCACAATGTTGGTTTGTTCCATGGCATCCATGGTACGGATGAAAGTTCGTGTCACCTGTGTGTCATCTTCGTCGACTACTGCTGCAGGCAAGTCGGTTGGCAGTCCTGACCACATCAACGTCGTAAAGAAGAAGATCGTGAAGAGTGGAGCCACCAACAGGCAGAAAAGCAGCATAGGTCGACGCAGATAGCGTTTCACCTCGCGGATTGCCAGTGTTATGATGGGATGCATTTATATAATTTTTACTTCTTGATAATTACTGTCCTACAATGATTACTTCTTGATGATAGCCGACATACCCGAACGGACGTCCTTCAGGTCAGCACCTTCGACTGGTAAAGCACGTACCTCAAACATCTTCAAATCATAACCTTCAGTTGCCTTGGTAGCCTTCCAGACAGCAAAGTCGCCAACGTTCTTAATGCGAGAAATACGCACCTTGACGGTCTTATCAAATGCTGGCATATAAGCCTCGAGCTCTGTACCGACATTGATACCAGGCAGATAATCCTCACGAACATTGAAAGTGAAGAACACACGACCGGTCATAGCGACATTCATGATAGGAGCGCCACTGCCGACAAGCTCACCGAGCTCTGGGAAGATCTCTGTCACCTCACCATCTTCCATAGCGAGAAGAATGGTTTCGCTGATATACGAATTTACCTCGCTTACAGCACCTTGAGCCTGCTTTACCTTAGCGTTAGCAGCCTTCTTATCTTCGTAGCGAGCGCCATTTACAGCCATATCGTACTGTGACTTTGCAGCCTTCTCGGTAGCTACCATAGCATCATACTGAGCTTTAGCCTCATCATGTTTCTGTGCAGAAATAACTCCCTTGCTGTAAAGATTGACTACACGATTGTAGCTCTTCTCTGCCACCTCAAGACCGGCTTTTGCCTTCTGCCACATTTCGAAAGCAGCGGCAATCTGTTCTTTCTGAGCTCCGTTCTTTGCCTTCTCATCAAGCGCCTGTGCTGCTTCTACGAGTGCACTTGCCTGATCGAACTTAGCAGCTACATCTGGAGCCTCAAGGATGACAAGCGTATCGCCCTTGTGAACAAAATCACCTTCCTGTACACGAATCTCAAGTACTCGACCAGGAACTTTACTTGACACGCGATAATCGGTTGTCTCAACCTCTCCCTGAATGGTTTCTGCACGATCAGGTATACAAAGGCCAACAACGACTACGATGATCATGGCTAAAATGATAATGGCAGCGAAGATCATGGCTACCGTATTTGTGGTTTTCTGTTTCATATCAATGATGTGTTGTATTTCGCTATTCGCTATATTAAATAATATGTTGTATCTGATGGTTTATGTATGACATGATGATTTTCCGAAAGATCACTTGAGCGTACCAGATGCTCGCTTCAGATTCACATCTGCCAATCTTCTGTCAATACGTGCATCTACGACGGTTGACTTAGCAGAAAGCCATGCCGTCTGCGCCATGATGACGTTGCTGATTGGTATCACGCCTTCCTGCATACCCAATGTAGCACAACGTAGATTCTCTTCTGCTTCTGCCAAACTACGCTGAGCGGTTTCTTCACGATTGGTTGCTTCAATTACCTTCTGTACACACTGAGTGGTTTGAAGCTCGATCTTCTCTCGCACTTCATCGAGTGTTGTAGCTGCAATTCTAGCCTCTGTCTTAGCAGCTCTAATCTTATAATTGCTTTCTCCCCAATTCAGAATCGGGATATTAACCATCAATCCTACGGACCACATTCCTTTCAGTTTCTTTTCAAAACCATTGAAAGCCGAAGGATTGCTCCAGAGATAGTTAGCATTCAAAGCCACCTTTGGAAGATACTCCGAACGAGCCACCTTGACTTTTTCACTTCCTATGCGGGCCAACAAATCGAGCGAGGTCAATTCTGGACGATTGCTCAAAGCAGCATCAACATATTCTGTTGTAGAATAAACAGGAGCTGCTGGAGCAGTAGTAAGCACGTCATCTGTTGGATGAATATCTGCTGTTATATCAATGCCACAGAGCTGACACAGAAACATACGCGAAAGAGCCAAGCCATTGTCAATCTGAATCAGGGTAACATCAGCTTCATTCTTTTTCACCTTCACACTCAGGCCGTCTGATTTCGAAGCCATACCTTCGTCAATCAACTGCTGGACATTGAAGTCTAAAGTATCGATCAGCTGCTTATAATTAAGTGCAAGTTCTCGTTTACTCTCCAATGAAACGATCTGCCAGTAAGCGGTCTCCACCTGCAGAACCAGTTCCTGCATCTTCTGTGCAGATTGTGCTTGTGCGATCTGCTCGGCATATTTCGTAATCTTGTTATAAGCCACGATCTTACCTCCCATATAGAGCGGCTGAGTAAGCATCAGAGCCACAGCTGTTATATTGCGCATATCTGTTCGAAGCGCATCCACAAGTCCTGCACCTGCACCATTGAGCGATGGAACCATAGCCGTAGCCATGCCACCAAGTTGCTGGAACAAAGGTGCCATCTGTGGATTCTGCTGAGCGGCACCCATGATAACTGGTCCAATAGCCTCTCCAACGGTTGTACCGATATTACTGAGTGCTGTTTTCTGTTCATCACTGAGCAATGAAATCTCTTTTTCCGTTCTTAAGTACGCTCCAGTAGCCTCTATGCGAGGCAGGTAATGTGTGAAGGCTTCTTTTTTGTTGAGGTGTGCAACCTCCTCCTTCATCTGTGAAATAGCTAGCTCTTTGTTGTTCTTAAGAGCAAGCGACAGACAGCTGTCAAGACTCAGATAAACGCTCTGCGCCATTGCAACCGAACCAATCGCCATCGCTAGGATTGATAATGTAATTCTTCTCATTATTATAATATAGAGTTATTCAATTTGGCTGCAAAGATAGCGCTATTTTATTTTCACAAAAAGGAGAATATTTCGCTTTTTTTGTACTAAATTTCGCTTTTAGACCTATTTTAGGGCAATTTATTTGCCTATATTTCGTATTTTCCGTACTTTTGGACCATAAAATATAAGGTTTATGAAACTAAACAATATTACCATCGATCAACTCCGAGTTATCGCAAAAGCCAAAGTACTCGACTATAAAGGGCAATTGATCATTTCAGATCATATTGCACAAGAGTATCTTTTTGAGGAACCTTGCCGCCTCGATGCGGTAACTATTCTAGTATGTATTCGTGGTCGATTGGAATATAACGTCAACCTTGAACATAACGTCGTGGAGGAAGCAAGTATTCTGATCAATACTCCCGAGAATATCATTCAGTTCTGCGGATCTGAAAATCTAGAGGCTTATGCGATTCTCATCTCCTCGGAACTTATCAAGTCTTTGCATTATGATATTATGCAGCAAATGACCAGGTATCTGCCCGTAAAACAGCACTTTCATGCTGCAGTTCCTCTTCAGCAACTGATTCCACTCATTCCTTTCTACGAGCTGATCAAAAGATCGCTCTCTCATATCGTGCCAGAAACTGACGAGATAGTCAGAAGTCTTCTGCAAGCTTTCTTACTGAACATTATGAGCTTAATGAGAGAAAACCAGATGGAAGAAATTGAAAATGACCACACCGTGGCAAGAGGTACAAAACTGCTATTCGACCGCTTTATGAATTTGCTGATCAAACATCATCAGCAAGAGCGAATGGTGCAGTTCTATGCCGACAAACTCTGTGTTACACCTAAATATCTTTCTACTGTTGTAAAGGAATATAGTGGCAAAAGTCCGTCAGATTGGATCAGCGAATACGTCATTGCAGAGGCGAAGTCACTTCTTCATTATTCACAGCTCACTCCTCAGGATGTCGCTTATCGTCTTAATTTTCCTTCTCAGGCATCATTCAGCAAATTCTTCAAGCAGAAAACTGGTAGTTCTCCTCGACAATACGCTAATGAAAAATGACTTTTTGACACACATATATATAACAATAGGGGCCGCAAACATCAGTTTGCAGCCCCTCTATCAATAAAATACAATACAATTCTTAAAGTGCAGCCATTCGCTCCATAGCACGGATACAATCTTCACGCTGACCGAAACCAGTCAAACGGAAATAACCTTCACCTGCAGGGCCGAAGCCGACGCCAGGAGTTCCGACTATGTGTGGACCATTGAGCAGATAATCAAAGAACTCCCACGAAGTCATGCCATTAGGACAACGAAGCCAGATATATGGAGCATTCACGCCACCATATACTTCATAACCCATCTTGGTCAATGACTCGCGCATAATCTTGGCATTGGTCATGTAGTAATCGATGGTCTCCTTGACCTGCTTCTTACCTTCTGGGGTATAAATAGCCTCTGCTGCACGATGCTGGATGTAGCTTGTGCCATTGAATTTTGTGCACTGACGACGATTCCAAAGTGGGTTCAAAGCTACGCGCTTACCATCTTTTGTTACGGCTGTAACTTCCTTTGG
>JAZUIL010000032.1:0-33299 GCA_045642245.1 Bacteroidales bacterium | reverse complement strand
TATCTTATATAAAGGAGATGCTCTTCCCGGGACCAGAGTCCCTAATGGCACTCTCCTATACAGACTTGTTTGAATTGACTAGGTTTTGTACTACTATCTTACCTAAATGGTTGATTAAGATTTCACTCTTTCAAAGATCGTTTGCTAAAAGATTAACTTGCGTTTTATCTTTTTAGCGGGTGCAAAGATAGCGGCTTTTTTGATTGCTTCCAAATTATTTGAGAAGTTTTTTCAAAAAAAGTAGTTTTTAAATCATTTTACCCCTCCTTTGCGTCAGTATTTGTCACCTATAACTTGCATTTAGAAGCGAAGCTCTTGCAAAATTCTCGAATTCCACAGTCTTCACATTTAGGAGAACGGGCCGTACATACGTACCTTCCATGCAAAATCAACCAATGATGAGCCAAAGGAATGTACTCAGATGGGATATTCTTTGTCAATTCTTTTTCTGTTTCGAGTGGAGTACGGCTATTATTCGTCAATCCTATGCGATTTGACACGCGGAACACATGTGTATCCACAGCCATCTTCGGTTTATTCCATATCACAGATGCCATAACATTGGCCGTTTTTCTTCCAACACCAGGCAAGCTCAACAATGCATCATAGTCTTCTGGCACTTCTCCTCCAAATTCATTTACCAAGCGTTGAGCCATTCCTAGAAGATGTTTTGATTTATTACGAGGATAAGAAACCGACTTTACATACTCGAAAATCTCATCTTCGGTGGTCTGCGACATCTTCTGAGCATTTGGGAAAGCCGCCAAAAGATCAGGCGTGATCATATTAACACGCTTATCTGTACATTGTGCAGACAAAATGACGGCCACTAACAGTTCAAACGGATTATGATAATGCAATTCCGTTTCTGCATTCGGATTATTCTGCAAAAAATAATCAATGATACCTGTATACCGTTCTTTCTTTGTCATAGCTGATGATTACATTTTTTCCATTACAGAATACCCATCTTGCTCAATCGTCCATCCCAAAACTGGAGTATACGGTTATTACTATAATACCAATACTCGATCATTCCTGAACGCGAAGCTCCTTTATCCACTTTGGATGGCCTACCCCATGAAAGGCGCACCTCTTCGGTAGTCATATCCAACTGCACCTGACTCCAGCGAATCTTTGACCAGATTTCAGGTGTAATATCTGGATGCTGCAGATATGGATCCTCAGTTGAAAAGAATCGAAAAATTGGCATAACGACGGAGAGTTCCCTAGCACTAGGAAGTACAGTGTCGGCCCAACCTGATTCTGTACCATTATTAAAACAAAATCTTATAGGAGCAATCTCCGTTCCATAACAAACAGAATCAATCATGACCGGAATGAACTTCTCATGACGCTGGTCAGACACCGTATCTGCAGGATAGGTCAATCGATCATCATTAATTAATATATATAATGTACGCGCACGAAATTTCTCATCAATTGATCGGATCAATTCCTCTGGATACATACATGTAATAACAGGATGATAAGTCGTATCTGAAACAACCGTCATCGGGCGGCCAGTGCTATATCGATACGCTCTACCCTGCGGAGAAATAAAACGAAGCTGAAGTAGTTCCTGTCCCATCCAGTCCTCTTCACTGACCATCGAGTCATAATGCCAAATAGATCCTTTCTGCATCACAGTGTCGAACTCCTCCATCGGAACCTCCGGAGTTAAAGTCATATCGATATGCTCATTCAGATAAATGAATGGCATTCCTTGAGACCATTGAGCCGGAGACGATTCTCTCAACCCATGAAGCAATTGTTCCACATTCGGCTGTTTTGCCTGCTTCTTAGGTTTTGCACAAAGAGATGACACTCCAGCACAAAAAGTAAGGAGCAATACTAGAACTATCTTATACAAACTATTTCTCATTTAGATAAAATTTTATGGCAACGAATCAACAAAGGACCAGCTTCTTTATGCGTTGTTCCGAAAAGATAAACCTCTCCACCATCTCGAATACCTGTACGTTTTTTTAATTCTTCAGGCGTTAATGGAAAATTTCGGGTGGCAATATTTGCTTGTGAAATTGCCTTTTTCAATCCTTTTATCATTCGCGATGAAAATTCTATGATTTCATCTACGGAAAATATTCGTCCTGGGAAATCATCGATCAACGATTCTGACGAGAAATAGTGACTATCCCGATCAAGCAAAGAAACCTCGAACTGCTTCACAAGTGGAGCAAAAGCTTGCGCTTTCATAACAGAAACATCAGGTTCATAGAAATATTTAATCTCCGAGACATTTGTAATTCTATCATCATAAGACGCGGAAGATGTCACAAGTTCTGGAGCAAGAAGATACTCAAAAGTGATTGTCCGTTGAGGAAAGAAATCCACACAATGCACACGAACTGGATCTGCATTCTTTTCTCGCTTTTGAACTATCAACAGTTCCTTACATTCATTTTTTACTGAAACGATGTAAATATCCGAGACATTTCTCATTCGAGCTATGGTTCGAGTAATATCAGCCATAGGAGAAACTTTCACTATCAGACGCTTACAATGTGCCAATAATTGATCCTGCCACTCAATCACATTCGGTTCGCAATCCTCGATTTCATAGATTCGGCCACCTTCTGAAGAACGACGAGCTGGATCCAGATATATCACATCTACATCAGGAATCTCCATTTCAGTAGACAAACCTTCTCGAATCTCGATCTTAGGTCCAGTTTCCGTCTGCAGGACAGCGAAATTATGACGTGCAGCCTCACATAGGGTCTTTTGCCTTTCCGTATAAATAGCACGATTAAGACCTCGCGACATATACCAGAAATCCACCCCCATACCACCAGTCATATCACATAACGACCGACAATCGTCGCCCATGATAGTTCTCTTAAATCGAGCCGTCTGCTCAGAACTGCATTGTTCTGCAGGAATCCGACCACTCATGATCAAATCCGGCTGCGCATACCATTCTGGCAACTTATTTCGAAGTCGCTTTCTAGCCTCAATCTGCTCCACAACAAAAGGGACATCAATCTCGGGATAACGATGTGCTGCCAATAGCAGTTTTGCCGTGTCATCATTAAGATGGCCGGTAACAAAATCGCGTATCAGAGGAGTCCAAGTCATTTGTTTTAAACAATAAAAAGGAGCAAAAATGATTATCGAAAACAAAAAATCGTTGCAAAAATAACGATTTTCTTACATATCTAGACCGACTTTAAGAAAAAAAGATTATTTTCGCGACGCAATAAATTATAAATTGGCGTAATTTGCCGCAAAAAAGAGCATATTCATGACTGAATACTGGAAGTGTAAAGATGGTTTCCGCCAGCTCCCTGAATGGGAGTCGGACTGCTGGATTCAGGTCACTCAGCCTACACAAGAAGAACTGGGAGATCTGGAAAGCCGCTTCAGTGCACCAATGGATTTTATCCAGGACGTAGAAGATACCGAAGAGAGACCACGTACCGAAAGTGAATCAGGTTGGTTAATGACTCTCATTCGCGTACCAAACAAAGAGTATGACGAAGACGGCAATCCAGTCTTTTCGACCATTCCACTAGCATTACTTGTACACGGAGAAATCTTCATTTCTATCTGCTATTACAAGACTGAAATGATCGATGATTTCATCCGCTATACGATCCGCAAGAACATCGAAGATCGTACCCGTTATGATTTGATGCTCTCAATCTTCTTAAGCAGTTCTGTCTGGTATCTGAAATACCTGAAGCAGATGAATGTTATGATGAAACAGGCAGAAGATGCTCTCGAAGATTCCATGGAGAATGATCAGCTCCAGAAGATGATGCGAATTGAGAAATTCCTCGTCTATTTCGTCACTTCTATGCGAGGCAATGAAGTCGTAATGGTCAGACTTAAGAAGCATCTTCGTCACCTTCCATACGATGAAGACCTGCTCGATGATGTAGAGATTGAGTTGCAACAGGCTTATGCTACGGCAAACATCTACTCAGAAGTCTTGGAGAGACAACGAGAATCGTACTCTTCCATCATTTCAAACAACTTGAACGTCATCATGAAACGACTCACTGCCATCACCATCATCCTGATGATTCCGGCAGCTGTCAGTGGATTCTTCGGAATGAACGTACCAAACGGAATGGAAGAATGGAATCCTGCATTTGCTCTAATCCTTCTGGCCACTGCAGTAATTTCCATCATTGCTTACGTATTCTTTAAGAAACGAGATCTTGTATAAACATAAGGTGTTAGATAAATTTCTAACACCTTTATTTTTTTGATCCGCCCGGAATCACTTTAATTCAAACCGATCAGCATCGACCTGACAAGGGAACTTCTTTCTAAAATCCTTTAGCTTATCCATGTCTGGTTCAAACGTGCAGACACCCTCAAGGTTATCTTCACATTGTGCAATGACATGACCATATGGATGAATAGCAACAGTACCCCCGAGATAAGGACACATCTCATCCTGACCAACGCGATTCACTCCGATGACAAAAGACTGATTCTCAATTGCACGAGCTGGCAATAATGTATTCCATGCCAACTGTCGTTGAGAAGGCCAATTAGCCACGCATATCATAATATCATAAGGAGCTTCTACGGTATTGCGAGACCACACACAGAAACGAAGATCATAGCATACAAGCAGCAAGAACCGAATCCCTTGCCATTCTACAATACACTTTTCTTTTCCTGCCTTATAACCTTTTGCCTCTCCACCAGGAGAGAAAAGGTGGCGTTTGTCTGCATAATACACCTGTCCTTGCGGAGTTACAAAATAGCAACGATTTCGATTGCCATCGTCCGTTGTCACCGCAAAGGAGCCACAGAGAGCTGTATTATATTTAGAAGACAAGATACGAAGTCTCGTCACAACGTCTTCAGGCTTCTCAATCTGACCAGGTCGCGGATCAGTCACAAATCCCGTAGAACACATCTCCGGCATCACCAGCAGATCCGTGTCTGGACGAGACATAAGAACAGACTCGATCTTGAGGTAATTCTCCTCAGGATCGAGCCATGCTATGTTTTGTTGGAACAGTGTTATTTTCACTTCTTATAATCTATTAGAAGAGATGTTCCTGTTTTAATCACTTCTTAAAGTAGCGATTATAGAGACCCTCGAAGCCCTTACCATGACGAGCCTCGTCCTTAGCCATCTCATGAACGGTGTCATGAATAGCGTCCCAATTATTCTTCTTAGCGTTTGTTGCAATACGATACTTGTCCTCGCAAGCACCTGCCTCAGCATTCATACGCTTCTCAAGGTTAGTCTTGGTATCCCAAACGACATCGCCGAGGAGCTCTGCGAACTTAGCAGCATGCTCAGCCTCCTCCCAAGCATAACGCTTGAAAGCATCAGCAACCTCAGGATATCCCTCGCGATCAGCCTGACGGCTCATAGCAAGATACATACCTACCTCAGTACACTCACCCATAAAGTGATTGTTGAGATCCTTGATCATTTCTTCATCAACGCCATATTCTTTAGCGATGCCGATGACATGCTCCTGAACGAAAGTAATGCCGCCAGCCTTCTCCTCAAGCTCCTTAAACTTGCTTGCAGGAACCTTACACATTGGACACTTCTCTGGAGGGGTTGGACCCTCATGTACATAACCGCAAACGGTGCAAATCCATTTCTTGTTCATAGCAGTAAAAGATTAACAATTAATAACTAAGAGGTTAACGAAAGGGATCGGGAAAATAAAGATCCCTTTCTTGTGAATTATTAAGAGTGTGTTACTCGATCTTTAAGCTCAGCTAATTTACCAGAGTTCCATCGATCCGTAGTACCTACAAGATAACCTGTGATACGCTGCAGACGATCGAGGTTGTGGCTTCCGCACTCTGGACAAATCTGCTCATCCTCGACAGCATCCTCATGACCACAATCCATACAACGGTTTCGGTTGTGATTTACAGACCCGTAACCCATATTGAGCTGATCCATCAAATCCACTACCTTACAGATAGTATCAGGATTGTGAGTAGCATCACCATCAAGCTCTACATAGAAGATGTGACCACCTCGAGTGAGATCATGATATGGAGCCTCAACCTCAGCCTTACGACGGATAGAACACTTATAGTATACTGGGACGTGATTAGAATTGGTATAATAATCACGATCGGTTACGCCTGGGATGATACCGAAGCGCTTACGATCGATCTTCGTGAATCGACCAGAAAGACCCTCTGCTGGAGTAGCGAGGATTGAGTAGTTATGCTGATAACGATCAGAGAACTCATCGGCCTTCTTCTTCATGAAGCCGATAATCTTCAAACCGAGCTTCTGAGACTCATCGCTCTCACCATGATGCTTGCCTACCAAAGCCTTCAAGCACTCTGCCAAGCCGATGAAACCGATACCAAGAGTACCCTGATTAATAACCGGAGCAATAGTATCATTTGGCTTCAACTTATCAGCGCCATTCCACAGACAGCTCATTACCAATGGGAACTGCTTAGCCAAAGCAGTCTTCTGGAACTCAAAACGTTGATGCAACTGCTTAGCGGTAAGCTCGCAGAGTTCGTTCAAACGAAGCATGAATACCTCGATACGCTTCTCCTGAGAAGGTTCGCTCATGCACTCGATAGCCAAAGCTACGATATTGATGGTAGAGAATGACAAGTTACCACGACCGATTGATGTCTTCTTGCCATGACGGTTCTCGAATACACGGGTACGGCAACCCATGGTAGCCACCTCATTGAGATAACGCTCTGGATCATCAGCCTTCCAATCCTCATGATAATTGAAGCTTGCATCAAGGTTGAGGAAGTTAGGGAAGAAACGACGAGCAGATACCTTACATGCCAACTGATAAAGATCATAGTTAGGAGCACCTGGCAAATAGTTTACGCCACGCTTCTTCTTCCAGATCTGGATTGGGAAGATTGCGGTAGAGTGGTTACCTACGCCTTCATAAGTGCTGTGAAGCAGCTCGCGCATTACGCAACGACCCTCTGCAGAAGTATCTGTACCATAGTTTACAGAAGAGAAAACGACCTGATTACCACCACGTGAATGGATTGTATTCATATTGTGAATGAATGCTTCCATCGCCTGATGAACACGTGAAACGGTGCAGTTGATAGCCTGCTGCTTGATACGCTCAATACCAGAAAGGCCCTTCAGATCTTGCTTAATATAGTCGGTTACAGGAGCATCAATCAACTCCTCAAATGACTTCTCTTCATATACTTCGAGCTTGCGGACCTCCTCCTGATAAGTCATGCGGACAAATGGAGCGAAGTAGAAATCAAGTGCTGGAATAGCCTGGCCACCATGCATCTCATTCTGCGCAGTTTCAAGGCTGATACAAGCCTGAACAGATGCCGTCTCAATACGTTTAGCAGGACGGCTCTCTGCATGTGCAGCCTTCAAACCATGCTGAAGAATAGTGTTTAATGGATGCTGAACACAAGTCAAAGACTTTGTTGGATAATAATCCTTATCATGGATGTGAAGATAGCCACGCTTTACAGCCTCCTTCACATCTTCATCAAGCAGATATGCATCTACAAATGGTTTGGTACTCTCGCTGGCGAACTTCATCATCATGCCGGCAGGAGTATCTGCATTCATATTTGCATTCTCACGAGTGATATCGTTGTTCTTAGCACCAATGATGCTCTCGAAAATCTCACGAGTCTTTGCACGACGAGCCGTTGTACGGTTGTTACGATAAGAGATATAGATACGAGCGACTTCCTTACGCTCTGAATCCATAAGAGCTTCCTCCACCTTATCCTGGATTGCCTCCACAGTCATCAAAGCATCGCCTTCCTTTGAGATACGGTCAGCAATCGTAGCAGCAAGGATGGCATCGATACCTTTGTCCGAAGCAGCCATTGCTTTGCGGATAGCATCCTCGATTTTGCTGAAATTAAAGTCGACGGTACGACCATCGCGCTTAATAACCTTCTGAATCATGTCTTATATATATAATGTATTTATTTTTTGCCGTTTCAAATAGCAAAAACAAGAAAAATGGTAAGTTTTTTGTTTTCCGGCTGCAAATTTACGGAAAAGAATTGAACAATGCAAACAGATTTTTTCTATCTTTGCATCGATAAAAATCAATAATGTTGTTTTGAGGCGTCTTAAAATAACATAACTATAGGGCAAAATCCCCTTAAAAACCGAAAAAAGTAGATTATGACATTCCAGCAATTAGAATATATTGTAGCGGTTGACGAACATCGACACTTCGTCAATGCAGCCACAGCCTGTGGTGTCACTCAGTCTACCCTTAGTTCCACCATTTCCAAGCTGGAACAGGAGATCGACGTCATTATCTTCGATCGCTCAAAACATCCTATCGAACCAACAAATTTAGGCAAGAAACTCATCTCTCAGGCGCGTGTCATTCTACACAATTCACAGCAGTTGCGTGAGATGGTGCAAAGCGAAAAAGACATTGACCGCGGAAATCTGTTCATTGGCATCATCCCTTCAATCTCTCCATATCTTTATCCAGGTATGGCCAGACAGATGAAAGCGCTTTATCCTTTTGTTACGACCAATATCACTGAGGAATTTGCACCTACGCTGATCGAAAAGTTACAACGCTCCGAACTTGACATGGCATTGATGGCCAATGTCGACATCCAGGACACCAACCTCTTTGAGATCGAGCTCTATAGCGAACGATTCATGCTCTATGCCTCTCCTGCCTCACCGCTTTGGCAACGAGAATGGGTAAGGCCTGAGGATCTTATGGGTGGTGAGATGTGGTCATTGCGTGATTTCCACGATCGTTATCCACAACTATCTACGCTCGTTCATCGCGAAACTTTCCACACTACGGTTTTCGAGCATGGCAGCCTCTGCACACTCATCCGTCTGGTCGATACCAATGGTGGATATACACTCTTACCCGAATTATTCCGACTGGCGTTAACGCCTGAACAGCAGAAGAATCTCCGTCCAATCCAAGGTCCGAAGTTCTTCCGCACTATCTCGCTTGTTATCCGTCGCGATTATATGCGAGAGCGCATGCTAAATATTATTGCCGATGCAGTGAAACATGTCATTCCTGAAGACATGCAATCTACACGCATCAGCAAAAACACCATACGTTTATGATCAAACAATTCTTCCAAGTCATCGGTCGTTATATACGTCCGTATAAGAAACTGCTGGCATGGTCAGTTATCCTCAATTTCCTCAGCCAGTGGCTCAATATTTTCTCCTTTGCTGCCTTGGTTCCAATCCTGCAGATCCTATTCCAGATTGACCAGCAGGTCTATACGTTCCAGGAGTGGCAGTGGAATGGCATTGACAATTTCAAAGATATCGCCATCAACAACGCCTATTATTACGTCACTTCATTGATCAATGACCGTGGCGCGTTCTATACATTGATGCTGATGGGTATCATCCTCATTGTGATGACCGCCATCAAGACAGCCGCCTATTTCGCTTCATCGGCCGTCATGGTTCCATTCCGAACTGGTATTGTCAAGGACATTCGTCTTGAGGTTTATAACAAAGTTCTGCACCTTCCACTCTCCTTTTTCAGCGAAGAGCGCAAAGGCGATATCACCGCTCGCATGAGTGCAGATATTCAGGTAGTTGAGACCGCGCTGACCTCTTCGGTCGACATGCTCATCAAGTCGCCTATCGCGATCTTTGTCTGCTTCTTCTCTATGTTCCTTTTGAGCTGGAAGCTCACCATCTTCGTCATTTTCTTCATCCCGATTGCCGGATGGATTATGGGTAGCGTTTCTCGCAAACTCAAGCGCAAATCGAAGACAGTGCAGGACCAGTGGGGAGAGATCATGACCGAGCTCGACGAAACCCTTGGCGGCCTCCGTGTCATCAAAGCCTTCCTGGCCGAGAATAAGATGATGGAGCGCTTCACCAAGACCAACACCATGTATCGTGGATCGATGAACTCGATGGCTATCCGCCAGTCTTCTGCACATCCGATGTCAGAGTTCATGGGTACCGTCCTTATCGTCGTCGTCCTCTGGTTCGGCGGCTGGCTGATTCTCGATGGCACCTCCACCATCGATGCTGCCATGTTTATCTATTATCTGGTCATTCTCTATAGTGTGATCAATCCACTTAAGGAGTTCTCAAAAGCCTTCTATAACGTTCCACAGGGCCTCGCTTCCATGGATCGTATCGACATGATTCTCAAGGCCGAGAACAATATCACAGATCCAGCAGAACCAAAGCCACTTATAGGCTTTGAAGAGCAGATTGAGTTCCGCAACGTCAGCTTCCATTACCAGAATTCAGACACTCTGGTACTCAAGAATATCAACCTCTCCGTTCCAAAGGGTAAGACCATCGCTTTGGTCGGCCAGTCAGGCTCTGGCAAGTCTACTTTAGTCGATCTTGTTCCACGTTATCACGACGTCATTGACGGCCAGATTCTCGTCGATGGCAAAGACGTCCGCGCCGTCCGAATCAGCGAGCTCCGCGCACTCATCGGCAATGTCAATCAGGAAGCTATCCTCTTCAACGACACCATCTACAACAACATCACTTTCGGCAAGACTGACGCTACCATGGAAGAAGTAGAAGCCGCCGCACGAATTGCCAACGCTCATGACTTTATCATGGAAACCGAACACGGCTACGACACCATGATCGGTGACCGTGGCGGACGCCTCTCTGGCGGCCAGCGTCAGCGCCTCAGCATCGCTCGTGCTATCCTCAAGAATCCTCCAATTCTCATCCTCGACGAAGCTACTTCAGCACTTGATACCGAATCTGAACGCCTCGTTCAGGAAGCGCTCGAACGCCTCATGAAGAGCCGCACCACCATTGCCATTGCACACCGACTCAGCACCATCAAGAATGCAGACGAAATCTGTGTCATGCACGAAGGCGAAATCGTCGAACGTGGCACTCACGAAGAGCTTATCGCACTGGGTGGATATTACAAGAAGCTCAACGACATGCAGACATTGTAAAGTGCTAGAATAAGTCAAATTAATTCAAAAATTAGTATTTCTCGGGGTTTTCATTCGTGAAAATTTCCCGAGAAATATGTTTTTAAACATAAAACGCTAAAAATCTTTCATTATTTTTTTGACAATTTACCATAAAATACTATCTTTGCCCCGAATATATTACCATATCTACACAACGTGAACTCAATGTCAAAGCTTCGTAACATACTTTATACGTCAATGCTTATCTTCGCATTGATAGGTTTTCATGTCGATGCATTTGCTCAAGTTCATTCTGTACACCAGAGCCGAGTACGCAAAGCCGTAGCCATTGACTGCGACACAGCGCTCACTTCTGATCTCCGTATTGTCCGTCGTCCTTATAAATTTTCCGACAACATATATTGGGGATTCAATTTAGGAGCTAACCGTCCGCTCTCAAAAGAAATCAGCAATCAGGCCTTTTTCCCAAAAGTCAGACCTAATGCAGAATTTGTCGTTGGCAAATATTTCTCGCCATGGATCTCGGCAGGAATTGATCTCGGCTACAGTATGCAGGAAGAGTTTTATTCAACCAATACTAACACCTCCTATCAGTTCCATACATTAGCATTATCACTTGAGGGACAGTTGTGTCTCAACCGGCTTTTCACACGCTATACAGGAAATGAAAAGTTTCAAGTTTATGCTATTGGCAGTATTGGCATTCAGAGTGCTTTCGCATTCAAGACAGATACCCTATTCAATAGTCTCGTCGAAGAAAAGACAAAGTTCGCACCACTCTTCCGTGCTGGCGCCATGTTTGAATTTCGTGTAGCAGAAGGATCTAGTATCACTTTACGTGGACTCTGGACAGGAACGACCACTCCGGTCTGCGGATTAAGCAAAGAACATAGTCATCGTGGTTTAGAATTATCTCTCGGTTATCTTTGCCGTCTGCCGAACCACTATGCATCCCGTTCATTCCAGCATTGTAGAGGTAATGAAATATATTATTTCCGAGAACTCGAGGATCAATTGCTATCCGACCATCAACGCCAACTAAAGCGACAAAGGAGAGGTAAAGCTGAGGCTCCAATCATGGCAGCAGAGCAAGACAGCGTACTGATCTTCCCTTGCGGATATGCTTATCTGACGAAACGACAGGAAGCCAAGCTAGACAAAGTTGCACAGCACCTTGCAAGCAATCCTCAGCTCAGTCTGTCCATCGACCTCTACCCTATTGTAGCCGATGACCCAAAGATGACACCTGCTCAATCCGTGCAACGCTGTGAGGTTGCTATCCGTAGTTATCTAACGAAACATAGCAGATATCCGGTCAACGAATCCCAGCTCCGCTTTCATCAGCATCCTAATCAAGATTCTCCTATTGCCAATCAAAGCATCTGGGTTCATGGAGCATTTTTGCGATATCAGCAATAAGTTTTGAAAATAGAATAATACATGAAACATTATATTCGATACAATCTTTTACTTCTGCTAGCATTCATCAGCTTGCAAATCTTCTCGTCATGTAACTCTTGGCGAGAGGTAGTCCTTTTCCAAGATCTCGATGATGTAGTGCTACGTAATCAGCAGATGGAATCTGCCATCCGTATTAAGCCTGGCGATCAGCTCACAATAATGGTGTTTGGCGCGGATAAATATTTGATTATGCCATATAACCAGACACTAAATTCAGTGGCAGAAACAGGACTCGGTGCAGGAGGCACACGAGAGAACCAGCTTCCATATGATGTCGATGCTGAAGGATATATAATGTTTCCAGTATTAGGTAGGATTAAGGTTGCTGGACTTACAACGGATGAGTTAAAGGTTAAAATGCACGAAATCCTTGATCCTCAAATCCGGGATATGACTCTTTTTGTCGCTGTTGAAAATTTCCGCATTAGTGTTCTTGGAGAAGTTAACAAACCAGGAACTTACAATATTAAATTTAACTCATGTTCATTTCTTGAGGCATTAGCATTAGCTGGAGATATGAAGTTGACTGCTAACCGCCGTAAGGTTACGCTTCTTCGTATGGAAGAAGGACAAATGAAACATTATTATTATGATTTAACACAAAGCGATTTATTAGATAGTGAACATCTATTCCTTCAGCAGAATGACGTAATTCTGGTACCACCGACGAACACACGTAGTGATGAAGTTAGAACGAACAGTTCACTTCGCAGTTGGTGGGTTAGTATGGCTGGAGTATTAATTTCATTAGTAACATTGCTTAATACGTTAAAATAATCTTCCAATGAGTACTGAATTAGACGAAATGATTGTCTCTTTACTTGAAGAAGGTCGAAAAGAGCAGAAACAACCACAAACTTCTAGTAGTTTTGTGGTTAATATATTTCGACGTCTATATAAAGGCGGGGCAGGCGCATTGTTACTTTTTGTTCTCACCCTTTGCTCTGCATATTTCATTCAAAGGTATCTCGCCCATTTTCGATCATATACAACCACCCTTGAAGTAATGTTAATGAAAGAAAAAGATGGTGGAAGAAATAGTAATATTACTTCAGAAATAGTTGGCCGTATTACAGGATGGCAAACAACGACAAATAAATATGACGAGCTTCATATTATGTTGTCTCGGCCTGTTATTTATAGAATGCTTTGTACTACAAACCTTCTTGATTCCGCATTATATAAACAGTTTAGCGAATTAGATCATAGACCGACACATGCTGACACTCTCGCAGTAGTAGACAAGTTAACACGAGTATTTAATAAAGCTATATCAATCTCTTACTACGAAGGAACACCAGCAAACAGAGCAACAACCTCAATCCTTACGCTTTCAATCAACGGATATCAAGGCAATTCAAAAAAAATCTTAAATGGTATCATTGAAGCATATAACGCTAATACAAGGGCATACAATAATATGTGCTACGCTAATACTATGCGGTTTCTAGATTATTGCATTGATAGTGTCCGACAAGAATTAAATCGATTAGATAATTACGAGGTTAATTTTAGTGAGAATAACTTTGTTGTTAATCTCAACCAACAATCAAATGTATATCTATCTATGGATCGAGTCAATGAAGAAGAAGTCAAAGACATGCAGCTACAACTTCAATTGATTCAGATTATCCGCCAATATATGATAGATATGGGAGATGATTATCGAGTAGTACCTGCTAATACGGGTATCGATGATGATCAAATTAATAAAATTGTTATTCAATTTAATGATTTGGTTATGCGTCGCAGTAACTTTATGACGTCTATGGGTCAAGATGCCATGCGTGTTCAGACCATCACAAACCAGATCGAAGACCAACGTCAAGCAATTATTATCTCTATCGATAAATTATCTCAATCATTAAACATCCGTCTTCAGCAAGCAGCACAAAATTTACAAGAGTCGAATGATCGTTTATTAAAACTACCTCGCAAGCAATTAGTGATGGCATACATTGCTCGAGAAAGAGCAATTATTTCGCCTCTTTACACTTCGTTACAACAAAAACGAACGGAGACATTAATTGCTCAGGCCACAGAACAAGACCAAGCACGCATTATTACACCTCCATACGTAACAGCAGCTGCGATTTTTACAAGTGCTAAAAATTTTTATTTATTAGCAATCCTAATTGGATTCATTTTGGCATTTGTATATCTTTATAAACTAGAATTACCCGAACAGAATTTATCCGTAGAAGATGTTCTTGCCCGATGTGCAATCCCTGTATGGGGTGTTTTACCGAATGATGGAGGAAACAATCCGCAGATAGACAAAAACCACTATTTGACAGCTCTACACGCACTTTTGACTCGCATCGAAATGACTGAGTCACACCTGATACTCATTACGTCAGGGTACAATCGAGAAGGTAAAAGTCATTTTACGCGGCATCTCGCGCATCTATTATCGTCACAAGGAACATCTTGTGAAGTAATTGATTGGCTTGCCACGCCAGGTCTTCTTGAAATAATAAAAGATCGAAAGCTACAAAGTACTGGCGGATACACTCTTATTGATGCAGGTTCTTATCATGAGAATCCAGACATTCCATTGCTCAGCCGAGAAACAGATGCCACTATATATTGTGTTCGCGCTGAGCATAGCAAAATGGCCTCCCTTGATTTTGTCAATTATGCAGTTAAGGAGAAGCTCCTTTATAATGGAGCAGTTGTCATAACAGAAGCTTTGACGGACAGCAAAAATGCCGTCAATTTCGGAAGTTTTGACTACATTGTACCATCAGGATTTGCTGCGATCAAGTCATCTATCCGCCGCGACAAAGGTGAATAACAACATAACATAGGGGAGAATTTACCCTTTATGGCATCACAACCTGTGATAGCCATTGGCGTAGCTATGCACAAAAAATAATTATAAATGTCCACCACCGCTTCCCGCATTATAAGAAATACCGGCTGGCTTTACGCCAAGATGGGAATAACTATGTTTATCTCGTTATATACGACGAGACTCATTCTACAAGGTCTTGGAGCCAGCGATTTCGGCATATATAATATCGTTGGTGGTGCGATTGCAATGCTAGGGTTTTTAAATGGCTCCATGACGAATGCGACTCAAAGATTTATGAATTATGCAGAGGGGGAGGGAAAAATCGATAATAAGAAAATAGTCTTTAATGTGGCTAACCTTTTACATATTGGCATAGCCTTGTGTATGATTCTAATCCTTTTTATCGCAGGATATCTCTTTTTTCATGGCATTCTGAATATTCCTCAAGATCGATTATTTGCTTCGTATATTGTTTATGGCAGCCTTGTATGTAGTACAGTTTGTACTATAATATCCGTTCCTTATGACGCAATTCTAATTTCACATGAGAATCTAAAATTTTATGCTCTTGTTGGAATTATTGAATCCTTCTTGAAATTAGTTGTTGCGTACATATGTATCATTACAACATTAGATAAATTGATTATCTATGGCATTTTCATGGCATGTATTCCTATTGTCATCAGAATTATCATGCGTGTTTATTGTCATCGAAAGTACGAAGAATGTGTATGGGACATTAAGACATATTATGACCCTATTATGATGAAGAAAATGTCATCTTTTGCCGGCTGGAATTTTTTAACATCAGCGACATCCCTAATATCTCAATATGGGCTAGGTGTCGTTTTGAATCATTTCTTCGGCACTTTATTAAACGCGGCACAAGGTATTGCGAACCAGGTCTCTGGTGTATTAATGACAATATCTGCTAATGCCATGAAAGCAATAAATCCTATTCTCTTTATAAGCGAAGGGGCAAAAAAAAAGGACAAAGTAATATACTTAACCTATGTAAGTAGCCGCATATCCTTTATTCTATTTGCAGCCTTTTCTATCCCATTAATTATTATGGCTCCAATCATTCTCAAACTATGGCTAGTTAATGTTCCCGATTGGGCTGTTATATTCTGCCAGTTGCATGTATTGAGAATCTTATTAGAGAAATTGATTGGTGGTAATTTAGCATCTGCAATTTATGCTCATGGAGAGATACGTAATTATACTATCGTAAAAGGAATTCTTAATATTTTGCCTATTATCATTGTTGCATTTGCCTTCGAATATGATTACCCGCCTTATACAATGTACCTTGTATGGATTGTATGTTGGAGTATTCTCGGAGGAATGACTGTCATATATTACGGACATGAGTATGTTGGAATAGATGCATTATTCTATATTCGAAAAATAATTTTACCATGTTTATTTACCCTTTTGACTTCTGGATCTATATTGGAAGCATTTATATATTACACTAATTCCTGGATATTTTACATCTTTGCTCTCGTTCTCTTCTTTGGAATCTTTGGAACACTTACATGGTTCTTAATTATTAATAAAGAAGAAAGAGCGTCTATCAAAACCATAATGGCAAACTATAGGAACAAGTATGATTGATATTGATTTCGTAATTCCGACTGTTGATGGAAACGATCCTGCCTGGCAACAACAGTATATTGAGTACAAATCAAAAGAGCCCGGTTTTGAAAATATTGACATATCAGCTGCCAGATATCGTAAAGGCGTTGATTTGCGATATTGGTTCAGAAGTATTGAGAAATACACTCCCTGGGTTAGAAAGGTTCATTTGATAACGAATGGGCAAATTCCTGATTGGATTAATTTGGAATGTCCAAAACTCAATTGGGTAAAACATTCTGATTACATTCCTAATCAATATTTGCCAGTCTTTAGTAGCCATCCGATAGAATTAAATCTTCATAAGATAAAAGACCTATCAGATCATTTCGTGTATTTTAACGATGATATGTTCTTGACAAAGGAGATTGACCCAGAATATTTTTTTTATAAGGGACTACCTGCCGATATGTCCATACTTCTGCCAAACATATCACAAACAGATATTATGAAATCTATCATTGCAAACGATGTTGAATTAATTAATAAGTCGTTTTGCAAATGGAATTGTCTTGCACGATATCCATATAAATGGTTTTCGCTAAAGTATCGCAAATTATTATTGAAAACTATTATTTCATTGTCTCAAAAGGAATTTACGTCTTTCTGGGAGCATCATCTTCCTCATAATTATCTTAAATCAACATTTGATGAAGTTTGGTCGACACATGGACCAATATTGGAAGAAGTATGCAAACACAAATTCCGAAATGCTTCAGACGTCAACCAATGGGTATTTGCATATTGGCAACTTGCAAAAGGGACTTTTCATCCAACCAATTTCCTTAAAGAATGTAAACCGTTTTATAAATTAGAAAAAGAGATAGAGAATATTGAAGATGCAATAATAAACAAAAAATACAAAATGATTCTATTAAATGATTCTAATGACATCAATGATTATGATGAGACAATTATTAGAATTGAAAATGCATTCAAAAGCTCTCTTCCTTATAAAAGTCAATTTGAAAAATGATTAAATTTTCATTTATCATTCCACATTTCAACATACCCAAATTGTTAATAAGATGTGTCGAATCTATTCCTGAGAGAGAAGACATACAAGTAATCATAGTTGATGATTGCAGTCCAAATGCAGCAACATACAAAGAAAAGTTCCCAAAAATTTTCAGAAAAAATGTGGAGTTTCATACCACGAGTAAGGGAGGAAGTGCTGGAAGAGCTCGCAATGTAGGAATACAGTATGTTAAAGGAAAATGGATGTCATTTATTGATGCAGATGATTTATATGTATCCGGTTTTCTTGATCTATTATTCCCTCATTATGAAGATGAAGAGGAAATATTGTTCTTTCGGACTCAATCTGTATACAGTAACGATCTAAATAAACCGTCTAAAAGATCAATAGGAAACCAGAAAATATATGACGATTATCTAATAACAAAAGACGAATCAAAAATCAGATATGACAATAGTCCTCTTTGGGGGAAAGTTTACAAAACAGAAATGATAGTTAAGAATCATATTCTGTGTGACGAAACTCCATTTTTTAATGATGCTGGATTCTCTTTGCGTGCAGGAATTCAAGCGAAAAAAATTAAAGTAATGCAAGAAACCATATACCTACTAACAGATCGACCAGGATCTTTAGCACACCTCTATGATAATAGTAAAACAATGTCCTTACAAGAATGCGAAATTAGATTTAATGTCGCTTATCAGAATTACAAACTGGCAAAAGAGAAAGGACTCGCTATCAAGCCAAATGTTCAGATACATATTGACCACTTTAGGGCTTATCACAAATTAGCATATCTAAAACTAATGGGCAAGATATTGTTTACCCAGCCAGAATTATTCTATGCAGAAATAAACAATTTCATTTCATTAAAATATAAATAAGTGTTAAATATGTTGAGGGAGATGCGGCTCGCAAATGGATTGATTTTCTGGGCAAAGATATTAGGAGTATTAATATCTCTTGTATCCATTCAGACAGCATTATCATGGTCATCACTACACTTAGATAATACTTTCATAAATTGGTGCACAGTATTCTCAACTATTATAATTTGCCTATATGTTGCTACGATAAAAAAGATATTTTTAAAGAGGAACTTCATCTTATGTAGTCTGTTTTTATGTTGGGCTGTTTGGGGCGCAATCAGGGGAATTCCTCAATTAAACAATTATTGGATTACAAAAAACTATCTTTATGGAGTAATGTGTGTGTCTTTGCCATGCTTGCCATATGTATTTTCAATGCCAGACATAACACAACAGATTCTCAAATACTGGAACAAACTTGTTGTTCCTCTATTTCTCTTCTGCTTTATTTGGTTTTCTTCAAGAGAAGCAGTTCATTTTTACCTAGGCCCAATTTACTTTTTGTATGCCATTTTTTGGAGTTGGCTTCCAAAAAAATGGAAATTTATTACAGCAATTGTAATTATCTATATGATTGCTGCCGCAATTGGTGCACGGTCACAAGTTATTAAAGGAATTATATGTATTATGTTTGCAATTGCGACTACATTATATAATTATATTCCCAGTCTATTACTTAAAGTAGGGACTTGGTCTATGTATATTGCAGCAACGGTTCTATTAATTCTTGGACTAACAGGAACCTACAATATTTTCGACCACAAGGATCCTTTTGCATCATCAAGGCCTATGGTATATAACAATGGTGAATTTGTCAAACCTGCTGTTCAAGATGAGAATTTAGTTGACACACGAACATTTATATATGTAGAAGTTATTTCATCTGCACTAATGCATGATTATGTCATAACAGGGCGTTCTTTAGCTAGAGGGAATGATAGTCTTTCTTTCGGCAAAAAATCATTAACTGGAGAGATGGAACGATATGCAAACGAATTATGCCATACTAATATTTTCACATGGTTAGGTATTATTGGTGTCATTCTTTATTCAGCTATATATATTCAGGCATCCTGGTTAGCTTTGTATAGATCAAGAAATAAGTTTGTTAAATTTGCAAGTTCATTAATTGCATTTCATTGGCTTTATGGATGGGTTGAGAACCAAAATAGATTTGATTCTCTAAATATAGCATTATGGATGATTATTGCAATGTGTCTTTCTTCTCAATTCAGAACAATGACAGATAAAGAAATCAAATTATGGTTTTTATCGATATTTGACAAGAATGATATTTCATTATATAAGAAATATTCTATCTTGAAATTATATATATCCATGAAACTAATACGAAAGTAATATGCTTAATATTCTTTGGATAACAAGAGAATTCTCTTGGACAATACCTTTAGCCGAATTAATTAATTCAAAAGTCAAATTGCATATCATTATACCCGATGCAAAGCCAAATAAACAAAGAGAAAATAATGGTATTGCTTTCTACTATCTGAACTTACAAACTTCAGACATCTTTAGCAACATGAAGTATAATGTCGCACAAAAATACATGCAAATAATAGACATTATTAAACCTCAAGTAATTCATGTTCATGGCACAGAAAATAATTTTGCTCAAATTCAAAATTATATCACGAATATTCCAATAATAACATCTATTCAAGGCATATTGTCTGGCTGCATTCCATTTTCAACGAATTTCATTAGGGAAGATGAAATTGTTCCTTATCGTACAATAAAAAATTTTTTAGGGCAAGGAGGATACAAATTAATGGAACGAAGATGTATTTTGGGAAGAAAAGAATTCGAGAATAATATACTCAAGAATGGCAAATATTTTTTTTGCAGAACCCATTTTGACAAAGCTTGGGTTTCTTTTTCAAATCCTAATGCTATAATATATCAAGGAGAAGAAATATTACGCAATGCGTTTTATTTTCATGCAGGGCAATGGACTATTGAGCAATGCAACAAACATAGAATCTTTATGCCTTCTGGGTTTAATCCAATTAAAGGTTTACATATAGCGATAAAAGTAATTGCTTTATTGAAAAGATACTATCCAGATGTAAAACTAATTGTTCCTGGATTACCTAAACACATATTAGACTATGGAGGATTAAAAAGTAAGATAATCGGAGAAGAGTTTGTAAACTATATTAAGGATTTAATTTATAAAAATAAACTACAGGGAAATATTCAGTTACTACCTCGATTAAACGACGAACAAATGGCTTTGGAAATGAAATCCGCGAATGTATTCTTATCTCCAACATCAATAGATAATAGTCCAAACACAGTTGGTGAAGCCATGATGGTTGGCGTTCCTGTTGTAGTTGCTCCTGTTGGTGGCATTCCTTCCATTTTTAAAGACGAGGTTGATTGTTTATTTGCACCTGCTGGAGACGAATATATAATGGCATATCAAATAAAAAGAATATTTGAGGATGATAATCTTGCAAGAAAGATAAGCAAAGGCGGCAAACAAACAGCATTACGTAGACATGACAAGACTTGTGCTGTCAATCAATATATTGATGCATATACTAATATTATATTGACAAAAGAACTATGAATACGAAGAAAGGTATTGTTGCTATTTGGTCTTTTCTTAGATATGCTAATTATGGCGATGACATGCAAGCAATTGCCACGGCATTAACTATAAAAAAAATGGGATATGATACGAAAGTGTATCAACTTGACAATCATTTAGCTAAAAAATATAACCTTCACTCAAGTCCGACATTAGAAGATTTGTTTGAAGGAGTTAACCTTTGTATATTAGCTGGTGGAGGATTATTAACTCCTTATAGTTGGTATCGAAGAATACTACAAATGTCCGCGAGAAATTTGGAACTCGACTTCCGAAATCTTCTTAATTATGGACACAAACATGAAAATCTTAAATTTGGAGCAATTTCCATAGGGGGAGATGGAGAATTGCATTCTCTTCATTCTGTATATTCAAATTGGAGAATAAAATTTTTCTCTGCATCTAATTTCATTGAGGGAACCGTACGTCTTGAAGGAGATGTTTTACAGATGCATAAATTTGGCAAGCACATGGATTATTTCCCAGATATGTTATTCGCTGCTGCTAAATTTTTCCCACCTGACTTATTAGCTTTAACGGACAAATATAGAGTAGGATTTAATCTCAAAAAAGGGAAGCATTCTGATGACAAATTAATCAAAGACATCCTTAATTATGCCACGAATAATGATGATATGGAATTTCATTTCATCACAACTCATATGGAGTATACAGGATTAAGTTATCAGTATTTGCCACCTAAAGGAATCAAGAATATATATATACATAAATATGAAGATCCACGACAACTTTTAGGGGTAATTGCTTCAATGGATTGTTTTGTATCCAGCATGCTACACGTAGGCTTAACAGGACTTTCGACGGGGACACCAATGCTAAGTTATCGAGGACCTGGAAAAACTCAATCCTTTCTCAAATCAATTGGTGGAGAATGGTCTATACTACCTCACGATATTTCTTTCGAAGAATTAAAACACAAATATTGGAATTGTAGTAAAGACACATTATATAATAGATTTAATACAGTGGTCATTGACAAAATGAAGCAAGAATGTATTAATCATTATGATTGTTGTAGACAACTTGTAGAAAAGTACGCATAATTCAAATGAAAATACCAGTTCTTTTATTAGCATTTAATAGAGCTGATCATGTACGCCTCTCATTAGCAGCAATTCGCGACTATCAGCCGACCAAGTTATATCTTGCATGCGATGGGGCACGTGCATATAAGAATGGAGAGATAGAAGCTGTCGAAGAAACAAGGAAGACCATGCTCGAAATGGTAGATTGGCCATGCGAAGTTTACACGTTATTTCAAAGTCAGAATCTTGGGTGCGCTAATGCAGTCAACTCCGCTATCTCTTGGTTCTTCAAAAATGAAGAATGGGGAATTGTAATTGAAGATGATGTCATCGTATCATTAGATTTTTATAAGTTGTGTGAAGATCTTCTTCCTCACTATAAAGATGAAAAACGTATTATGCATATCAATTCTTTTTATTGTGACCCAAATGCTATGCGAACCAATCAAATAGCTTTCGGCTCAGCAATGCGTTGTTGGGGATGGGCTTCCTGGGCAAGAGCATGGAATAATATGGATATGACTATGAAATCATGGCCGAATTATAATATTTCAAATTTATATAAACGTCTTGGATTATTTGGCACCATTGTCCAATCTTATTATTGGCATATTGATTATAATAATATCCTTAAGGATTGCTGTTCTTCTTGGGCAACTCGCTGGAACTATACAATTTTGTCAAATAATGGCATTTGCATCTCTCCAAAGGTAACCTTATCTCGAAACATTGGCACAGACGGAGGCACACATTTCTTTCAAAATGATCCTAATCCATATGCTCACCTACAGATTGGAGAATTTGAATTTCCCGTGTCTTATCCAGAAAAAATTGATTATGACAAGTCACAATTACTTATTGACAAACGCAATTTCTTCCGCGTCAGAATGCTTGGATTAAAAAAGAAATTAAACAAAATAATCCGCAAGTTTTCCCAAAAAAGTAAATAATGATGAACACTCTTGCTATCATTATAACTGTTTATAATAGAAGGATCAAGACTTTACAATGCTTGTCTGATTTACGACACCAAATATCACTAACAAATGTTCGGATAGACATTTATATTACCGATGGTGGTTCAACCGATGGAACAGTAGAAGCTGTGAAAGAAGGATTCCCAGATGTGGACATTGAGGTGTGCAAAAATCTATTTTGGAACAGAGGTATGCATGCTTCTTGGGAGAGAGCAGCGAGGAAGCAGAATTATGATTATTACCTTTGGCTAAATGATGATGTAACACTCTCTTCTAATTGTATTCAATCTCTCTTAGATGCTTCACAAGAGAAAAATGAAAAAGCAATTATTGTTGGTGCGACAACAGATACAAAGACAAAGCAGAAGCTGACATATGGAGGAAGAATCGAAGGAAAAGGTATCCCTCCTGTCAATGGAGAACTTACAAAAGTAGATTTCTTCAACGGGAACATTGTCCTTATACCAGTCGCTGTATTTGAAAAGTTAGGTAATCTCGATTATTACTATACACACTCAAAAGGAGATTTTGATTACGGCATCAGGGCAAAGAAAACTGGTATCGAAGTATTTCAATGCGGGAAAGTTTTGGGTGAATGCGACGAACACCCACGTATTGACAAATGGTGCGACCCTGAAGTATCAATAAAAGACAGACTTAAGATGTTATATCGACCAAATGGAATGCCGCCACATGAGACATTCCATCTGGAGAAACAGATAAGTTTTACAAAAGCATGCTTCCATTATTTAACTGTTCATCTCCGTTGCCTTTTCCCTTGGATATGGACAAAATGGAAAACATCAACACAATGAACAATATGTTGATATTACAAAGACAAAACATCAACACAATGAACAATGTGTTGATATCACAGATACAAAACATTGGCACATTGAACAATGTGTTGATATAAACTATTAAAAATTACAAAATGGTAAAAAAATATACCCCTTCGGTGAGTTTTGAAGATATTTGGAACTTCCGCCCTGAAGATTCTTCGACCCATACCACCGTACCAATTATCAATGTTGTAGCTGAAGCTCTATATACGACCAATATCATCGAGTGCGGTGAGATTGCAAAACAAATGCAGGTGGATAGCAGATTGCTTAATGCCGTCATTAAGGTTGAGATTGGCATGCCATTCAGTGAATTATTGCATATGTACCGATTTAGACAAGTGTCTGAATATGTCGCAGCTAATCCTGATGTCAAGCTTGATATTGTGGCAACTAAATTCGGATATTCTTCCTATAGTTCTCTATGGAGATTTATGCAGCGCATAGGAGGCGTAACGCCTAATGGAGAGAAGAGTAATGCTGGTCCTGAGCGCTGGCTCCAGTGGCGAGAAGAATCGAAAAAGAAAAGATATTATTATAAATAAACACACATGTTATTAAAGCTTAAAGATCTAAAATTCGTAAACAAGCGTGCTGATATTGAGATGATTCCGGATGGAAAAGTATTGATCAATACGATCAATGCACATTCATTCAATACTGCACAAAAAGATCCGCTGTTTGTAGAGGCGTTAACGAAATGCGACTATCTGCTGCCAGATGGAGTTTCAATCCTGATGGCCTGCAAATTGCTCAATTTGAAGAACTGTCCAGAACAACGTAGTCCTGGATGGGACCTTTTTGAAACGGAGATGAAGAAACTCAATGCGCGTGGCGGTAAAGTAATGTTCATGGGTTCGAGTGAAAAAGTTCTTGGCCTCATCCGTGAAAAAGCGGCTCAAGAATACCCGAACTGCCAAGTGGCGACATACTCACCTCCATATAAACCAGAGTTCTCTGAAGAAGATAATGCTGCCATTATCAAGGCTATCAATGAAGAGAATCCCGACCTACTCTGGATCGGCATGACTGCACCAAAACAGGAAAAATGGATCTATAAGCACTGGCCGGAGCTGAACATCCATTGTCATGCAGGCTCTATTGGAGCTGTGTTCGACTTCTTTGCCGGGACAGCTCCTCGTGCACCATTCTCATGGCAGAAACTAGGTCTGGAATGGTTATATAGATTGCTGATCGATCCACGAAGGATGTGGAGAAGATATATAATCGGTAATCCTCTGTTTATCTGGAATGTAGTTAAGGAAAAGATGTTCTATTAAGGCTCTATACGTTACTCGATATAATAAATATCTAAATACAAAGAACATGAAGAAAAGTTCACATTCTGCATTGCAACTGTGGTTGACTCTTGCTTCAATACCTGTATTAGCAGTCATTGCTGTCTATATCTATGGTGCATTAGCATTTGACGACAACGCCATCATCGAGATTGACAATTCTTTGTCAAAAGATGAGATGAGCAGGATTCCAGACACAGAAGCAGATCTGGACCGGGAATTCTCTGCGCCTCTGGATCAGCCGATGAAAAATCTGTCAACAAATCAGCGTCCTTCGATGCTTCCAGACCTCTCATCATCTAGTAAAGAACAGTCTCTAACACAGATGCTTTCAAAGAAAAACGAGAATCTGAGACTTGGTTCTAATGGACATCCGATGCTGGTACGCGTTCAGGAAAATGATAATATCCAGTCTCTTTCAGAGCGTCATTTAGGTAATTCGGTGTTCTGGCCTTATCTTTATTTAGTTAACAAAGAGAAACTGTCGACACCTAATGCATTGAAAGCCGGCATGACCTTGTATCTACCTGATTCAATTTTTTATGATATGAATCTGAACGATACATTGGCTATTAGAAAGGCTGTGGATATAGCGAAAACTCTATAATCATGTCAGGATCTTCAAAGAATCTGAAACTCTGGTTGCTACTAGCGACTGTTCCTGTCGTATTATCCTTTCTCATAGTAGGTTATGCAAAATACAAATATGAGGATCAGGCCACGACTTCATCAAACAATATTGATGATTGGGAACCTAATGAACGCGAAAACGAGCGCATTGCTAGAAGAGAAGTCCTAGATACTGAAGAAAACCGCATTCTACTTAATATAAACGATAAAGATTCTGCCAATCAAAAGTTCCTGACACCAGAATATCTGGAAGCAGAACTCAAAATGGCCAAGCTTAGAAACGAAATCAACAATAAAAGTCTTGAACTTCACCAAGAAAGAGTCATGGTGGAAGACGAGAAACTCGAAATGGATGAGGACGACAATCCAGTCATCTACGAAGTCAACGACGGAGAATGGTTGGCTTCTATTGCACTAAAGCTATACGGAAGCAAAGCTTTCTGGGGATATATCTACGAAGTTAACCGCGACATGCTGCATTCGCCAGATGACGTGAAAGCCGGGATTGAGCTGTATCTCCCTAATAAAGAATACTATCATATTGACTCAACAAATATTGAATCTGTTCAAAAGGCCGCACAGATATCTGCCGCTTTTCTGAACGAATGACAACTTATGGAAACAAAACCAAAAATATTGTTTATTTTACATCTGCCACCACCGATCC
Source organism: Bacteroidales bacterium (assembly GCA_045642245.1). Classification (GTDB taxonomy): domain Bacteria; phylum Bacteroidota; class Bacteroidia; order Bacteroidales; family UBA3663; genus Liminaster. The sequence continues at coordinate 6,597 of JAZUIL010000032.1, read as the reverse complement.
ATGGTGCTGCGATGGTAGGAAAATGGATTCACGACAGCGAGAAGATCAATGAGATGTTCGATTGCCGATATATCAATTTGACAGCCGCCGCAAACTTGTCTGATATCGGCAAAGTAGGCTTCAGCAAGGTCGTGAACTTCTCTAGGATGATGAACCGAATCCGCCGTTCGGTCAAAGCATTTAAGCCGGACTTAGTATATGTCACACCGAATGCGTCTGGAGGTGCTTTCTATAAAGATTTCATGGTCGTGAACATGTTGAAACGCATGGGTTGCCGTATACTCTGTCACTATCATAATAAGGGTGTCAAGCGTCGTCAGTTCCATTCGTTCGATGACCAGCTCTACCGATCATTCTTCAAAGATATCAAGGTACTGTTGATTGTTCCTCAGTTGTATCATGACATGAAGAAATACTTACGCATTCGTGACACTTATTTCTGTCCGAATGGTGTTCCAATGAAGCTGGATCATGAACCGGATGCGGATCGAAACAACGAAATTCCTGAAATCCTTTATCTCTCAAATCTCTTTGTCTCAAAAGGTATCATCGACCTGCTCGATGCATTATATCTTCTCCGAGGAGATGGATATAAGTTCCACTGTACAGTAGTGGGTGCTGAAGCCGCAGCTATGAATGGAGAGAAACTCCAAGAAGAAATAGAATCACGTCACTTAGGTTCGATGGTGGAATATGTCGGGCCGAAGTATGGCAGTGATAAAGATTTATACCTTGATCGTGCAGACATCATGGCCTTCCCGACATTCTACCCGAAAGAGTGTTTCCCTCTTGTAAATCTGGAGGCTATGGAGCGAAAGATTCCTGTTGTTTCGACCTACGAAGGTGGAATTCCATACATGATCAAAGATGGAGAGACAGGTATGCTTTGCGATTCTCGAAACCCTATCGCTCTTTCACAGGCTCTTTCAAAACTTATTGAGAATCCGGAATTGCGCGTTGCCATGGGTGAAGCAGCATACCAGTTCTTCAAGAGCGAATTTACCATCGATAAGTTCGTTGATCGCCTGATCAATGTCTTTAATCGAGTATTAGCCGAGACTCCACCTCGCAAAGCAAAGCGAATCTATTAAATGGTAATGAATAAGAATACTAACTCCCTATAACCCCTACGTTATATGAAGCATAATATATATATAATAGGTGTAATGTTACTGCTGTCACTCCTGCTTCCAAGACAGGTGAAGGCGGACATTATCACACCAAACGACTACACAGCAGAGCTGGTTCCAAATCTGATGAGCGAAACCACCAACACGCTGATTGTCGATAATCTCGGCTTTATCTGGATCTCAAACCGTAATGGCATTGACCGCTATGATGGCAAGAATACAATCCATTATCGCATCGGAGACCTTGAGAAGCGTGGATATCGTGACGGCATGATGATTCTGATGCATCGTGACCATCTAGGAAAGATTTGGGCCTTCACAGAGCGTGGTGTTGTCTATTGCTACGATGAGCATGAAGATGTCTTCAAGACCGTTGTCGACCTCTATAAACACCAGAAATACAACAGCGTACAAGCTTTGTTTACGACCGATGACGACGAACTTGTTCTGGGTGTCAATGGTGGTATCATATGCTATGACATGAAGTCGGAGGAAGTGGTGGCTCATGTAGCGACTGAATACGACATACGCTGTATGACGTTCTATGGCAAGAACCGCGTCATGGTAGGAGCAGATAAAGGTATGTTTGTGTTTGATATCGAGAAGCGTGAAATTGAGAAGAAATACAACGACCTTCCAGTAGTCTGTCTGGAACCAGTAAATGATTATTTCTGGATTGGAACGCAAGGTAAAGGTCTTTATTACATGCCACGTAAGAATCCGGATCAGATTGACATGATCAATGGAACCACCAATGTCATCATCAACGGTCTGGCATATGCCGATAGCTATGGCCTTCTCATTGGCACCGATGGTCAGGGTCTTCTGCAGCTTGACGTAGATATTGTTCATGGCCATCCGAAGCCTCTTTCAAGCATGCTTCCAGTCGCATACGACAGTAAGGACGCCATCTTCCCTACCCGTTCGGGTTCTATCAACGACGTTCTCGTTAATCATGGTAACGTATGGTTCACCATGTATATGGGTGGTTGTATGCGACTTATTCCTAACCACGACCTGATTACTTTCACCAATCCGGAAGCCAACTCTCCATCAGACAACTTTGTATTTGACCTCGACAACGACAATGATGGTAATATCTGGGTAGCATTCAACCAGACACTGGTTCGATACGATGCTGATGGTCTCAATCCGGAGACTTTCATGCATCACGAGAGCCGTTTCCTCAGTATGAAAGTTCGTCCTGATGGCACCATCTGGACAGGTGGCTATGGCACAGGTCTTTATCACTTCGACCCAAAGACCGGAGAGAAGCAGTGGATCAGTTCTTTGATCGATGCCCCTGTCAATGACTGTATTTACGACATTCACGACACTCCTGACGGAGATCTCTGGATCGGAGGTCTTAACTTCCCGCTCGTACAGTTGCATTTCCTCCCAGACGGCACTTACGAGAAAAAGATCTACAGTGACATTCTACAGGTGGCTGACGTTGAATCTCTCAATCAGGACACACTCGTTATTGCAACTTCTGATGGTATCTGGTTGCTCAACATCCATACAGGAGAACATTCACATCATTTCCTGGTTGGTGAAGAATACGAATGGCAGGGTACTAACTTCGTTCGCAGTATTATGACTCGTCATGGTCGAGAAGTTTGGATTGCTACCGCTGGCGCAGGTCTTGTCTGCTTCGATGTTCCAACCAATCACTATGATTATTACGATAATCTGGACATTCTTCCATCACTCGAGCTTCGATCTGTTCTCTTGCTCAACGACACATTGCTTTGCGCCTCGACTGAGAGCAATGGAGTTTTCTCTTTCAACTGTGTCAAGCGTCGCACGGAGCGTTCTATTATTCAGGAGGATGTCATTCTGCGACAGGAGTTCATGCAGAATTCCGGCATTCGCATGAAGAATGGTAACCTTCTTTATGGAGGTGACTTAGGTGGTGTAATGTTGACACCGAAGGAACTTATCGAAGAAATTCAGGAACAGAAAATCTGTATCATCGGTCCAAAGGTAGAGAATAATAACTATAATATCAGCTATCGACACAACAACTTCTATGTGAGGTTCTGTACCAATGATATTTATCATCAGAACGAATATCAATACACCTATCGTGTCGAAGGATGGAGCGACGACTGGCTGCCAGTCAACGGAGAGAACTCGCTTCAGCTCGTCAATCTGCCAGCAGGAGACCTGGAGTTGGAGATCCGCGCCGTTAACGTTACGGGATTGGAACTTAATGAAGTCATCCACATTCATGTCACTCGCCCGATCTGGGAACGTTGGTATGCATGGTTATTCTATGTGATCGTGTTCCTTTATATCATTATCAAGATTGTAGTTTATAAGCTTCGTCCTCGTATTGAAGACATGTAAGTTTCAGGTGACTTAGTCACTTGAAACTAAATAATACACAATAAATCAAAACACCTCCTTCACTGTAACTTGTGAAGGAGGTGTTTTTTATTAATCTATTCTGAGACAGTTTATTGGATATTTGTATTTGTTACTTTCTGATACCGTAAAGATATCCGAGCAACGCCATCTTGCCGCGCATGGTCTCACGAGGTGTGAACTCACCGTTGACCCACATGTAGCGCTGATTGAAGAATGACTCCTGCTGGGGCCAACCGCCATCATACCAGTTTGGATAGCAACGGTTGAGGAGGATACGTGCATCACCGCCATTGCCAGGAGACCAAGTCTCAGTGCCATTGAATGGGGTCTGACCTGGATGTGAACCTGGGGTACCATCATTACGACCTGTGGTGTAGCAGTCGGTAATATTACGCTCGCCGAGACCGGTCATCTCAACGGTGTTCGAAGGATTACGGCCGAGGCCCCAACCAGCTTCGAGATACATTGCCTTCTCAAGTTGTAGACGACGAGCCTTGTCATTGCCACTGATGTAGTGAGCCATCATAACGAGCTGGAGGTTCTCAGATACCTGCCAACGTGGATCATTAGCAGCACGGCGTGAAGGACGAAGGCTGGTAAACTTGACATTATTCTCATCAGCATGCCAGTTGACGCTGGCCTTCATGTTCTGATAGAGTTCTGGATAATGACGCTCACGAGGACAAGCGAGGTAAGCGGCAGTAGCCCAAATCTGATAATAGGTATCCTGACGATCCTTGTTGAAGATCATCGAAGTACCATTCTTGATCTTGCTCTCCTCAGCCATGACCTTCTCCCACTCAGTGTCACCGGTGACATTATAGAGGAATGCTGCAGCCATCTGACGGAAGTCACGACCACGCATACGAGCGCTACCTACATCCTGCAGATCGTCGAGTTGCGAATTCTCCTGACGGCTGGCAAAGCGGAAGGCCTTGATAGCCTCATCGGTATAATACTGACAGAGAGAATCCTGACCAGCAATGCGAAGAGCCTCAGCAGTAATCGCACAATTAGCGGCATTAGCCCATGCGGCCATGGTAGTACAACCTGCCTGGAACATGATGGTCCATTCGGTCGATGGATTAGTCACACCCTGTGAATATGCCTCGCCATCGCGGATAGAAAGGAAGAAATCTACTTCGTTACGAGCCTCATCGATGATATCAGGGATACCATTGCCACTCTCACGAATCGAAAGATTATCATCAGAGATACGGCCATTGGTCAGGATAAATGGAAGCAGCATGTCGTAGATGTTGCTGACATGTGCAAGGTGACGGTCCCAGTCGAATGCATCAGAGTGACCACCCTTAACTTCTGTATTCACAGGACTGCCAGGCAGGCGATGCTGCCAGAAAGCAGAGGTCAGAGCAGGCTTGAAGTGTGGCTCATCCCACACATCGCCACCAATCTTACGCCACTCAGGATGCCAAGGCTGGAGATCTGTCTTATAAACGGTGAAACCGACAGGATCGACCTCTGGAATAAAGCGAGGCTGACGTGGCACTGGGATGACATTCGGATCAATAGGTTCGCCGAGACGCATGTAGTAATAGCCACGGACAGAGTAGCGGAATGGCTGGTAATAAACGTTGTTGTCAATGTCGAAATCCATAGAACAACCGACATCCTCCACAACGAGGCGATAACGACCTGGCACGCTCTCACGGAAGTCAATGTTCCAGACGTCAGAACCGGTCATATTCTTCTTGTTAGCTTCCTGATCGAAAGCTGACGCCTCCTTCCAGAATCCTACTTTACCGACTGGCTTTTTCTTTCCAGTCTTTACATTATATAAATATACTTTGCGGCCTTCGAAAGCCTTATAGTCACGCTGGCCGCCCTCACCTAACCAGAGATAGAGATCTGCAGCCTTGACTGACTCAGCTGGCTGATAACCGAGAATATTCACATGAACAGCCTCTGACTGCGAGGTCCAGATATCGAACTTGACTTCAGCTTCCTTAGCATCAGAGCCTACACCGTCAGGAATTGACACACGATAGGTGCAACCCTGTTTCATGGACTGAGGAAGACGTAGGAAGATCCAATGATCGAGTTCGCTGGACAATGTGTTGTCAGTATTCATAGGCTTCGACTTGCGATAAGCCTCTACTGCCACCTGCTGGCCATAAGTTTTGTCGTTTGCAGAAGTAATAGTCCATCCTGCAGCCTTGGTTGCGATAACCGCATCAAGTCGTGGGCCGAAGACCTTGAGGGTGTCATCACCTGGAGAAAAAGAGTGTCCGAGATAAGCACTTGGACCTGTAGCGTCATCACGATAGCGTACTTCTCCATCACGGAAGTGCACCATCAGGTAGTCTTTATCGACCACCTTGACGCCTAATAGCTTTGTAGCCCATAAGGATTGTGGCGAAAGGACTGCAACCCCTAAGAGTGCAGCAGTAAATAAGGATTTAATTCTCATGAATCGATGAATTTATTATAAGGTATTATTAAGCATTTTTTGATTGTTTTATACCTCGGAAGATCAGCCAAGCGCCAATCAGCACGAATGGGATACTAAGCAGCTGTCCCATATTAAGAAGCATATCCTCCTCAAAGGCCTCCTGCACGTTCTTGAGATACTCAATGAAGAAACGAGTACCGAAAATTCCAATCAGGAAGGTTCCAAAGATCACACCATTACGCTTACCTACCTGAGTGAACTTATAAAGGCTATAGCAAACCACAAACACCAGCACGTAGCACAAAGCTTCGTAGATCTGTGTAGGATGTGAAGGATTGCAGTAGATTGGCTCTGCACCACGCTCCCACGCATGGATGTTCTGCACGAAGCGCATGGCCCATGGAAGAGTCGTCTCATGGCCATAAATCTCGTGGTTGAACAGATTTCCCATACGGATCAGTGCTGCCACTGGAGCTACAGCGATAGAAAGACGATCGAGCAACCAGAGTTTATTGAGTTTGTCCTTGCTTGCATAATACATCACCGCAGCGATCACACCGATCGTACCGCCATGGCTGGCCAAACCGCCTTTCCAGGTCTTAAGAATCTCCAAAGGATTAGCCAGATAATAACCCGGATCATAAAAATGACAATGTCCCAGACGTGCACCTACCAAGGTAC
>JAZUIL010000031.1:0-20434 GCA_045642245.1 Bacteroidales bacterium | reverse complement strand
CAATGCGATGCTATTTGCCACATCCTGCACGACACGTGCTTTGGCAATAGGATCATTCATATTGACCGACTGCATCATGAGATGTGTCTTGAAGGTTACGAAGTCCTGCTGGTTCTGCTGGAAATACTGCAATACTTCCTCACTGCTATGCTTGCGGCAGAATGAGTCTGGATCTTCGCCCTGAGGCAGGAGAAGGAGCTTGACGTTCATGCCTTCTGCTAATAGGAGGTCGATGCTCTTGAAGGCTGCAGTGATACCAGCGTTATCACTATCGAACATTAGAGTACAGTTCTTCGTGAATCGCTGAATGACACGGATATGTTCGGAAGTCAAGGCCGTACCACTCGCTGCAATGACATTCTGAAAACCGGCCTGCGACATACTGAGTACGTCCACATTGCCTTCTACGACATAGCAATTGTTTTCTTTGACAATAGCTTGCTTGGCTTCGAACAGACCGTATGGGAAGTCACTCTTGTGATAGATGGCTGATTCTGGCGAGTTGACATACTTCTTGAATGCATGGTCTACACGCTGTAGGATACGGCCACCAAAAGCGATACATTTGCCCGACAAGGAATGATGAGGGAAGATCACACGGCCAGCGAAACGGCAGATCGGGGTCTTCTTAGGGTCATCACCATAACAGAGGCCTACACCCGTACCATCTAACAGATACTTCCTGTTATGTCCTTTCTGGATGGCTCTTTCTGCTAAATCCGTCTTCTTCTCAAGTGCATAACCTAAGTGGAAACGATGGATGGTTTCATCCTGGATGCCACGTTCACGGAAGTAAGCCAGGCCGATGTTTCTGCCCTCTGGTGTATTGAAAAGATCATCCTCGAAACATTTCTGGGCAAATTCATTGACATTGAACATGCCTTCACGATCGGTCTGACGCTTACGGTCTTCCTCATTCATCTTCTTTTCCTCCACTTCGATGCCATACTTGTTGCCAAGCCACTTGATTGCTTCATGGAAGGTCATGCTTTCCTTTTTCATGAGGAAAGTAACCGGATTACCTCCCTCGCCACAAGCAAAGCATTTACAGAGATTCTTGGTCGGATTGACATAGAAACTCGGGCTCTTATCTGCGTGGAAAGGACACAAACCAACATAATTGACTCCGCGGCGCCTGAGCGTCACGAATTCTGACACAACATCAACGATCTGTGCTGTATCAGTGATTTTATCTATGGTTTGTTGATCGATCATCTAAGATGAATTATTTTATTATTGCTTCTTCAGTTTGACGGTGAGATCAATGAATTCCTGTACACTCAGTTGCTCTGCTCGTTTATCGAACAATGAATCAGCCAGTATCTCGGCATAATCATCTGGGCGCCATTCTGTAATCAGTTGACGCAAGCAATTGCGCAAAGTCTTACGACGTGTGCCAAATGCATTCTTGACCAATGTCCTGAAATCTTTCTCCTCGCAAGGGAGGGAAGAGACGTTGTTTCTGGTCATCTTGATGACTGCTGACTGTACCTTAGGTGGGGGATTGAAAACGCCTGGTGAAACGGTGAAGCAATACTCAATGTCGTACCAGACCTGAATAAGGACAGAAAGGATGCCATAGGTCTTGCTGCCAGGCTTGGCTGCCAGACGTTCTGCCACTTCCTTCTGGATCATGCCGCTACATACAGGGATGATATCACGATAGTCGACTACACGGAAGAAGATCTGGGAAGAAATATTATAAGGATAGTTGCCAATCAGTGAGAATGGCTTGCCACCAAATACTTCTTCACCATCAAGAGGTAATTTCAGGAAGTCGGCTTCGATGATACGTTTATCAAGTGAGGCTGGATAATGTACCTTAAGATAGGATACGGATTCTCCATCCAGTTCCACGACTTTCAGATCATAGTTTTTCTGGAGAAGGAACTGGGTAAGGACACCCATGCCAGGACCCACTTCCAACACGGGGATATCATGATGATCCTCAAGGGTGTCAGCTATTCTCTCAGCAATACTAAGGTCGGTGAGGAAGTGCTGGCCAAGATTTTTCTTAGCTCTTACTTTCTCATCAAACGACATTGGGCCGACGTCTTCTGATCGTCTTGCTCGATCTGTATAGCGTTTAGTATTCTTCAAATCGTTTATTGTTTTAATGTAATACCCAATCCAGGAGCATCTGGCAAGGTGATTTTACCATTGACAACCTGTGCACCACCTTCAAATGGATTATTGCTGATAAGCAGATTGCCATCGAGATCCAGATAATCGGCCAGGGGTGCTAAGTGAGCAGCTGCAGTCACAGCACAACTTGTTTCGGTCATACAACCTAACATAATCTGCATGCCAAGGCTACGTGCAACCGTGATCATCTTACGAGCTTCTGCCAGGCCTGTACATTTCATCAGCTTGATGTTGATGCCAGAGACAACCCCCTTTAGTCTCTGCACGTCGCAGAGTCGCTGGATGGATTCATCGGCAATCACAGGCAAAGGAGAACGCTCGGTAAGCCAGGCCAGATCATCGAGATTCGTCTTAGGCAAGGGTTGCTCGATCATAATAACACCTTTGTCCTTTAACCAGAAAATCTGATCAAGTGCTTCCTCTCGATCCGTCCAACCCTGATTCGCATCTACAGTCAATGGCAAATCGCTGACTTCACGGATCGTTTCGATCAATTGACGATCACCCGGTACACCGACTTTGACTTTTAGTCTGCCGAATCTGCCTTCTACTTCCTCAACTTTCTTTCTGACAATCTCTGGTGTGTCAATACCGATTGTATAAGTCGTATAGGTGCAGTTCTCTGGCGAGAGACCCCAGATGCGATATAGGGGTTGACCGAGTATCTTTCCCTGTAAATCATGCAGAGCAATGTCTATGGCAGCCTTAGCTGCGCAATTACCAGTGGCAATCTGATCTACATAAGTCAAGATCTCATCCGTTCGGAAAGGATCATTGAACTGAGCCATATCCACCTTGCTTAAGAAAGCGCAGACACTCTCGATGCTTTCGCCAAGGTAAGGTGGCATGGATGCTTCACCATAACCGATGATCCCGTCATGCTCAAGCGTAAGAAGCACGTCAGGGGTCTCCGTTCGTGAATTTCCTGCAACTGTAAAGGTATGCTGCAGCTGAAGTGGATAGGGCTTATACTTTAATATCATGCGTTATAGAATTCGGTAAATGCCTTGATAGCATATTCCTGATCTGCTACAGAACCAGTTTCTCTGACACTGTGCATACCCCAGATGGCGCTACCCATATCGACGCCGCGGAATGGGAGAGTGCCAGTGAGAATATTACCAAGCGTGCTGCCGCCAGCTACATCAGAATGATTTACAAATCGCTGATATGGAACACCTGCCTTACGACAGATTTCTGCAAATACAGCAGCACCATCTGCATCACTAGCATATTTCTGAGCCGCATTAACCTTAATGACTGGACCTCCGCCAAGTACAGGATGGTTGGTTGGATCCATCTTTTCGCCATAGTTAGGATGCCAAGCATGTGCATTATCTGCACTGACCATAAACGACTGTTCGATCATACGGTGGTAATCATCACGAGCAGTATTTTCTGATACGGTAGGGAACGCATCGTTCATCCCCTGTGCCAGGACAAGACGCTCAAGAATGAGGCTCAGGAATGGGCTGTGTGCACCCTGCTTTGTACCGCTACCAGTCTCTTCATTATCAAAGATAGCAAGTACCTGTGTTGCTTCAGGAGCCTTGTTTCCTGCAAGGATGGCCTCTAAGCCTGCATGGCACATGCTGAGGTCATCAAGACGACCCGCACTGATAAACTCATTGTTAAGGCCGACTGTACATCCCGGTGTCGTGTCATAAAGATAGAGATCAAAGTCGAGGATCTGTGATGCATCGACATTGAGTTCTGAAGCAATCTTATTCAAAAGGAGATTATTGGCAGAAAGCTCAGCGTTGATGATTCCTAATACAGGGAGCATATCCTTCTGCTTGCTGAGAGCTACACCGTCATTGACCTGACGATTGAAATGAATAGCCAGATTAGGAATGATCACCAATGGCTCCTTGATATGAAGAAGGCGCGTCTGTGGCTTCAGTGGATTGTCTGTACGAAGAATGACGCGTCCAGCCAAAGAGAGTGGACGATCGAACCAGGTGCTCATGATGGCACCACCATAAAGTTCTGTATTCAGCTTGACAAAACCTTTCTCACATTTGATTTCAGCTGCAGGCTTGATGCGGAAAGTTGGACTGTCACTATGAGCCGTAACGATACGAATTCCAGTCTCTGCCATTGGCTTAGAACCGATACGGAAAGCAAAGAGGGCAGAATCGTTCTTTGTTACATAAACCTGGTCACCAGGCATGATAGCTGGCATGGATTGTGTCGGGTCCAATTTCTTGAATCCTGCTGCTTGCAATTGTTCTTCAAGGGTAGCTACTGCCAGATAATTGACAGGGCTTGCATTAAGGAAATCTATAAGAGTCATATATAATTAGTTTTTGTTTAATTCTTTCTTTGCAATTACTTCCTGCAGATACTGAATCTTACCTGCAGCAGTCTTATTCTCCTGTTCTAAACGTAGTTTGTCTCGAAGCAATACACCTAACTCATAACATGCGACAAGACCGGCACGTTCTTTAGCAGAAATGCTTACAAGTACTTCTTTCTTGCCACCAAGAAGCGTGCCGTAAAGCTTAGTATCATCTGCATGAGTCGCAATGAAACTGAATGCACCACCATCCGTGTCAGCATTTACTTTGTCACTGCCAGTCTTACGGCCAAGTACATAGGTCACACTTTCATAATGTGTTCCGTCAATATCATAACGATAATTCGATCCATCATTATAAGGAATAGCTTCTGTTGTTGCTGAAGTTCCATCACCTGCAGTGATTCTCAATTGTGTGTGCTCAAGCTTTGACCCACAGTAGGTACTGATAAGCTGAGTCTGGCCATATTCATCAACGGCGCAATGGATATAATTACGCTGCACATTATCTCCAGTATCCATTCCCTTAGGAACAAAGCGACCGAGATCGTCATACTCTGACTTGACATAATCGAATGCTGTTGCCGTTACCTCATTGATTCGAGGAATGATTGCCTGAATCAGAGAATCGGTCACACGTAGCGTATTCTGTTCTGTAGCTAACTGATCGATATATTTCTGATTCATTGCCTCACGGCGTTCCTCAACAGTTGGTCCTTTGTCGCCTGATGAGCAGGAGAGGAGGCTTGGCATCAACAACAAGAGATATAATAGTTTTCTCATAATTCTAATTGTTTCAATTGTTGATTCGTTCAACGTTTTTGACACCCTTAACGTTTTTGATCTTTTTGATAAGAATATTGAGTGTTGACAGATCGCTGACCATGACGGTCAGATGACCTTGGAAAATACCCCCTTCGGTATCAATAGAGATGCTACGCAGCAGTGTGTTAGCTTCTTTGTTAATCACCTGTGAGATATTCGATACGATGCCAATATCATCCTGGCCGACAACTCGGAGCGTAATGCTATAATGATTACCACTCTTGCCACTCCATTTCGCTTTCTGGATGCGATAAGGGTATTGCGCCATGAGGTTCTTGATATTCACACAGTCAGAGCGGTGAATCGTAATTCCTCTTGTGATACTGACGAATCCAACTACATCGTCACCATAAATCGGATGACAGCAGCCTGCCAACTTATATTCGATGCCTTTGAGATTTCGATCGATGATCAGTTCATCCTGAGAAGACTGATTGCTGACATCAAAATCTGCAGCTGAGTGAGAATGCTGTTCTTGTTGCTCTGGAATAATTGGTGTTCTGTTTAAGAATGCATCATATTCCTTGATGACATGGTCGACCGTAATATCTTCTCGAGAAATAGCCTGATAGAATTCGGTCTGTGTCTTAAAGCCGAGTTTACCAATGAAACGAGAGATCTCTGATTCGTCAAATTCAAGCTTACGGTTCTTAAATCTTCTTTGTAGGATCTCCTTGCCATTCTGAGCTTCTCTGGTCTCTGTCTCTTTGATTGCCTGACGGATACGCAGACGAGCCTTACTAGTCGTTACGATGTTCAACCAATCTGGTTTTGGAGACTGCTGATTAGATGTCAGGATCTCTATCGTCTCACCACTATGTAACTGGTAGTTGATCTTGACATTCTTGCCACCGACACGTGCTCCTACACATTGGCTACCTATTCGTGTATGGATATGGAATGCAAAATCGAGGACCGTAGCACCTTTGGCAAATTTATGTACATCTCCATTAGGTGTGAATACAAAGACCTCTTCATTATATAATCCCATTGAGAAGTCCTTCATCAAGTCTCCTGCCGATGATCCAGATTCAAGAACCTCGCGAATCGATGCCATGACATCGTCTGCCGCACCCTGGCTCTTGATACCTTTATATTTCCAGTGAGCAGCCAGGCCTCGTTCTGCGATATCGTCCATGCGCTTGGTTCGGATCTGAACTTCTACCCAGCGTTCTTTTGGTCCATATACGGTGATATGAAGGGATTCATAGCCATTGCTCTTTGGTATACTCAACCAGTCCTTCAGACGTTTAGGATTTGGCTGATACATATCTGTCACGATACTATAAGCCTGCCAGCAAAGGGCTTTCTCCATTTCAGCCTTGTCTGTATCGATGATAATACGGATGGCAAAAAGGTCATAGATCTGGTCTACGCTCTTTTGCTGTTTCTTGATCTTATTCCAGATAGACGCGATACTCTTGGTACGTCCTTTAATATGAAATGGAACAGGAAGAATCTCCTTCAGCTTGGCTTCAAGTGGGTTGATAAACTCATGGATATAGGCCTCTCGTGCCGACTTTGTTTCCTGCAACTGTGTGGCAATATCATCGAAGACTTCTCTGTAATCATATTTTACAGCCATATCCTCCATCTCACCTTTTATCACATATAAGCCTAAGCGATGGGCGAGAGGTGTATAGATCAGACGGCTTTCATTTGTCACTTTCTTGCGGAACTCAATGTCTTGTGTATGATTGAGCGCCTTCATCAAAGTGTAGCAATCGCAGATCAGACAGATGATAATACGAATGTCCTGAGCAAAGAAGAGCATGAGTTTCCTGAAGTTTTCATCCTCCAAGTTATCATGTTCTGCGTAAAGATGCTTTACTTTACCCATGCATGACATCAGATGTGCCACTTCTTCACCAAAGTCTTTAGTAACTTCCTCGCGGCTGATGACATCATGTTCTGCCAATGGGTATAAAAGAACTGTGAGAATAGAACGACGACCTAATCCTACTTGCTCATGCAGCACCTGACAAGTCTGAATAAGATGAATCAGAATCTGTATGCCGTGAGCATCGCGATTGTAGACGCCATGTTCTACTCCCTTTACAATATACTTGCGTATAAGTCTCCATTCAACGGCAGTTATACGCGAAGGAACCAGTTCTAACAGCTTCTTGTAGGCTGATAAAAACTGTATATGTTCATCGTATGTGAATTGATCTGTCGTGAATATTTTCATTCTATATTTATTTTTAACGCGTGCAAAGATAGGAAATTTTCTCTAAATTGGGAAATGAATATTTGAAAATCTTATTTCCTTTAATCGAATTTAGGCTTTTTCACCCTTTATTTTAATCATTTTTTCAATTTGCAATCAATTTTTTTCATGAATTAATTTGGATTAACCAAAAAATCGTTATATTTGCACCCACACAAAACAATCATGAAGACATTCGTCATTTTGAATATTCTTATAAAAATCTAATAAATACTTATGTTTACACAACAAGATCTTGAAGTGTTGGCTAAGCGCGGCACTACTGTAGAAAAAGTTGAGGGCCAGCTTAAGTCATTTGAGCAGGGCTTCCCTTATCTTAAGCTTAAAGGAGCAGCTTCTCCTGATTATGGTATCATGACAATCGACGAGGATGCTGCAAAGTATTACCAGGATCTCTGGCAGAAATATCTCCAGGCTGACAAGACCATTTTGAAGTTCGTTCCTGCTTCTGGTGCTGCTAGCCGTATGTTTAAGAACCTTTTTGAGTTCCTTGATGCAGAATACGACGTTCCAACCAATGACTTCGAGAAGAAGTTCTTTGCTGGTATCGAGCAGTTTGCTTTCTATCCAGAACTTGATGAGGTTTGTCAGAAGAATGAGGGTAAGAACATTAAGGAGCATATTGCTGCTGGTCAGTACAAGCCTGTAGTTGCTAATCTTTTGCTTGATAAGGGTTTGAACTATGGTCAGCTTCCTAAGGGTCTTCTTACTTTCCACCGTTCATCAGTAGGTGTTCGCAAGGCATTTGAGGAGCATTTGGAAGAAGGTGCAGTATATGCTGCTAATGGCAAGGGTAATGTAAATCTCCACTTCACTGTAAGCCCAGATCACCTTCCATTGTTCGAGAAGCTTGTTGCTGAGAAGAAGGCTTCTTATGAGCAGAAGTATGGTGTTAAGTACAATATTTCATTCAGTGTTCAGAAGGCTAGCACCGATACTATCGCTGCAAACATGGATAATACTCCATTCCGTGATGATAAGGGTAATCTCCTTTTCCGTCCAGGCGGTCATGGCGCACTCATTGAGAACTTGAATGAGCAGGATGCTGATGTTATCTTTATTAAGAATATTGATAATGTAGTACCAGAGAAGAAAAAGCAGGCAACTGTAGCTTATAAGCAGATTATCGGTGGTGTCCTCATTGGCCTCCAGCAGAAGATCTTCAGCTATCTCCAGCAGCTTGAGAGTGGTCACTATACACATGAGCAGCTTATCGATATGCTTTACTTCCTCCAGAGCAAGCTCTTTATTAAGAATCCTGATACTAAGCTTCTTGAGGATAGCGAACTTGCACTCTATGTTAAGAATAAGTTGAATCGTCCACTTCGTGTCTGTGGTATGGTTAAGAACGTCGGTGAGCCTGGTGGTGGTCCATTCATCGCTCAGTCTCCTGATGGAACCTATCAGAGCCAGATTCTTGAGTCAAGCCAGATTGATCAGAATGATCCTGAGTCTGTAGCAATGTTCAAGGAAGGTACTCACTTCAACCCAGTTGATCTCGTATGTGCAGTTCGCGATAAGAATGGTAAGCCATTTGATCTCCTTAAGCACATTGATCCTATGACAGGCTTCATCTCATACAAATCTAAGAGTGGTAAGGAACTTAAGGCTCTCGAGTTGCCAGGTCTTTGGAACGGTGCAATGAGTGACTGGAATACTGTTTTTGTTGACGTTGATCTTCTTACCTTCAATCCTGTGAAGACCGTCAATGATCTGTTGCGTCCAATGCACCAGTATTAATAGAAATTCGCTAAAAGCAAATTAATCATATCCTGAGCCTGTTGAAGAACACATTTCTTTGACAAGCTCAGGATCATGTGTAAATAAGTATTATAAAAATCATTGATATGAAAAATCGTCTCATAGTGATGAATTTCCTCATATTCGCTGTATGGGGTGCATATTTGTGTTCTCTGGGTGTTTATCTTGGAAATATCAATATGGGTAGTAATATCGGTGCATTCTTTGCTGTACAGGGTATTGTTTCCCTGTTCATGCCTGCACTGATGGGTATTGTAGCCGATAAATGGATACCTGCACAGAAGCTTTTAGGTATTTGCCATCTTCTCTGTGCTTTGTTTATTGCTGGAGCTGGTTACATCGGCATGACCAATCCAGAACCTTCATTCAACCAGCTTTTCTGGTTATATGCTGCCAGCGTTGCATTCTTTATGCCTACTATTGCTTTGGGTAACTCTGTATCATACAATGCATTGGTAGGTGCAGGTCTTGACACTGTAAAAGAATATCCTCCGATTCGAGTATTTGGTACTGTAGGTTTTATTATCTCTATGTGGATTGTGGATCTTACTGGTGCTAAGGAGAACTATATGCAATTCTTTATCTCTGCTATCTGGGGTGTTGTTCTGGGCATTTACTCCTTTACTCTGCCAAACTGTCCGGTGAACAAGAGCAACGGTAATACTTCACTTGTAGAGGCGCTCGGATTGAAAGCATTTGCTTTGTTTAAGGAGAAGAGAATGGCTATCTTCTTTGTATTCTCATTCCTTCTTGGTATGTGTCTGCAGGTAACCAATGGTTTTGCTGGTACGTTCCTTGGTGATTTCGGTAGCATTGCAGAATATGCTGATTCTTTTGCTGTTCAGCATAATATCATTCTTTCTTCTTTGTCTCAGGTGTCAGAGACACTCTGTATTCTTCTGATTCCTTTCTTCTTGAAGAGATTTGGTATTAAGATTGTGATGTTGATTGCAATGCTTGCATGGTGTCTCCGCTTTGGATTCTTCGCAATAGGTGATCCTGGTAATGGAGTATGGCTCTTTATTCTATCAATGATTGTATATGGTGTTGCTTTTGATTTCTTCAACATCTCTGGATCTTTGTTCGTAGAAAAAGAGACCGACTCAAATATCCGTTCATCTGCACAAGGTGTATTTATGATGATGACTAATGGTCTGGGTGCAACAGTAGGTTCTTTCTGTGCACAGGAGATTGTCAATCGTTGTGCTTATGTGTATGATGCTACTGATCCTATGCGTATGTCAGGTTGGAGTGATGCATGGTATATCTTCTCTGCATTTGCATTGGTAGTTGCCATTGCTTTTGTATTCCTTTTCCAGTACAAGCACGAGAATAAATAATATTTTTGGAGACTTGCAAATATCAAATGGTAATTTACAAGTCATCCTAGGTTAATAAGAAAACCCTATCAAAACTTATGTATTACGTTAAAAAAACAATGGAGATCTCTGGTAGTCATTACTTGAGACTCTCACATCAGAGTAAGTGTGAAAACCTCCATGGTCACAACTGGATTGTAACCGTCTATTGTAAAGCAAAAGAACTTGATGAGGACGGCATGGTGGTAGATTTTACCGAAGTGAAGCGCATGGTTCATGGTGTCCTTGATCATCAGGATATCAATGCCATTCTTCCGTTCAATCCAACGGCGGAGAATATTGCACATTGGATTTGTGGCCGTGTACCTAACTGTTATCGTGTAGATGTTCAGGAAAGTACGGGCAATATAGCTTCCTACGAGCGAGATGAAGATTAACGAGATCTTTTATTCGCTTCAAGGCGAAGGTCACTATACGGGTACGCCGGCTGTCTTCATCCGTTTTGCAGGATGCAATATGCGCTGTTGGTTCTGTGATACTAATTTCTCTTCTTTCACAGAAATGACAGAAGAAGAAATAGTAGGAGAGGTGCTTCGATATCCTTGTAAGCATGTTGTGATTACAGGAGGAGAACCAACCCTCCAATTGACCACATCGCTTGTAGATCTTCTGCATAAGAATGGTATCTATGTAATGATGGAAACAAATGGTACTCATCCATTGCCGGAAGATTGCAATGTAGACTGGATTACCTGTTCTCCAAAACTGGAGACTACAGCTGACGGATTAAGACAAGTAAAGACGATTCATTTGCAAAGAATCGACGAACTGAAGGTTGTCTTTGAAGGAAATGACAGTCAGGATATGAGTCTATACGACATGTATGAAGCACAGGAATATCGTCTTCAGCCATGCGATGTGCAAGACCCTAAGCGAAATCAAGAGATTCTTGAACAAACGGTAAACTACATCTTAGAAAATCCAAAATGGAAACTCTCACTCCAAACTCACAAGATAATCAACGTCCGGTAACAGACGTAGAACTCCAGCAGGCGATTGTGACCTTATTACGAGCAATCGGAGAGGATCCGACACGTGAAGGTCTGATTGGTACTCCAGATCGCATTTGTCGAATGTATAAGGAGATTTTCCGTGGTTATGATCCAACACAGAAACCTCGGATTACTACATTCGATAATGATTCTCACAGTACAGAGCTTGTATTCGATACCGGAGACTTCTATAGTATGTGCGAACATCATATGATGCCATTCTTTGGTAAATATTATTTTGCATATATGCCAAGTGATGAAGGTCGCATATTAGGTATTAGTAAGATTGCTCGCGTTGTTGGTTATTGTGCGGCTAGATTACAATTGCAGGAACGCTTAGCTCGAGATATCATTGAGATGCTTGATGAAGCTCTTGATCATGAAGCGCTTGGCTTTGCTATTATTCTGAAAGGACAGCATATGTGTAAGAGCATGCGTGGTGTTAAGAATCCTGGTCCAATGTCTGTATCTTATTATACTGGCATTTTCAAGCAGGATCCAACGACACGAAATGAATTCCTTCAGATGATTCAAATGAATGACTAATTATCGACTATAGATAATAATAAAATAGAATAATGCACCTTCTTTACAAATTATAAAGAGGGTGCATTATTTATTGTATCAATATATAAGAATCATTTGTCTTATGATTGTAAACTTGTATGCTTTAATTTTCTGTAATTAAGATACTTCCCAATACCAAAAGCTATAAACCAATGCAAAATTACAAAACAAATAGCGTATAACAATGATGACATTTCTGGTGAGAATATATTACAGAAGCCTTTATAAACATTCCAAGTAATACCCCATTCTCCAAACAGATCAGCCATAATCCATGAAATGACGTAAAGTAACAAAGGATACCTGCCAAAAGAAGTAAAGAATTTGCTCCACCAACCAGACAAGTGTTTGATATCTACTAACCAAATCAAGGCAGATAATACAATTGAAGCTATACTCATTGTAACCATCACAAAAGATGCAGACCAGACTTTTTTGCAAATAGGTACAGTATCGTATAGATCAAGGAACACCATGAATATTGTTAGTGTCGCAAACTTGAATATATAGGAAAAGAATTTTTTACATACAACGCTCTGATCTGATTCCTCTTTTTGAAGACGAATCCACTCTATCATAATAGTTGCAGCAAGAAATACATGAGATAAACAAGGTAAAGTACTTAGTATTCCTTCAGGATCTAACCGTATTCCATTATCATTGTATAGGTGATTGGAGCCTAATAGATAGTTATCTACTCGAGCGATAATATTATTCTCACTCCATTCGTAACCGTTGTTAAAAAATAGCAACCAACTATATCCTAATAAAATAATTACAGCCAACGGAGCGAGAATTTTTGGCTTACAATAAAGAACTAACATTGCACATATGCCATAGCATACTGCCAAACGTTGTAGTACACCCGGGATTCGTAACTCTGACCAAGCACAGAAACCTCTTGACATCCATTGTAAAAATAGACCTATAGTGAAGATCATTAGTGTTCTGATAATAATATGCTGAAATGCTTTTGTCTTATCTCCATTCTGATATTTGCGCATTGATAATGGAATGCATAGACCCATGACGAACATAAAGGTAGGGAAAACCAGATCGGCAAGTGTTAATCCAATAAACTCAGCATGTTCGAAAGGCGTATAGATATGCCCCCAATCACCAGGATTGTTTACCAGAATCATTCCAGCCAATGCAATTCCTCTAAGGATATCAATAGTTTCAAGTCTTTTCATTGTCAAAGTGATTGAAGCTGTATTATGTATTTTAGTTGTGCAAAGATAACTATTAACTGATTAATTAGCAAATAAATTGACTTATTTGTCTTTTTTTATTGATTATTGTGTGAATTATAGTCAATTATTATTTATTTTATATGAAAATAGAGATTCGTAATAGAATTCTTATTATATTTGCACAGCACAAATAGACATTCTTTCTTATACTATGAATAAGCTCTTTGGAATTCTTCGAGTAGAATACCTACTCGTTTTACTTGTAATATATCTTATTCTTAAGACCTATAAAAAACGAAAGGAGAGTCATCATCATTTGACTTTCTTCAGATTGTTGCTTGTCGGATTAATTCAGACGATATCAATATTTCTGATGAATCTGAATAGCGAGAGTCTTTTGTTCTTTTCTCCAGAGGTTAATTTTATCATTACTCTATTATATTTTACAGCCTTTGCATTGACTGCATATGGTTGGTTCAGTTATAATGAAATTACGATGAATTCTCAATGGATTCGTCGAATTAGGAATAAGCTTTTATTAGCTATTCCTATTATAATATATTTTATACTATGTGCATCGTCTTATTGGACGCATCTTCTTTTTTATTATGATTATTTCGGGACATTCCAAAGAGGGCCTCTTGCTGTTCTTCAATTTGCTATACCGTCATTGTATGCTCAAGTGATGGTTATTAGGCTCATTATTCGTATTGTAAACAACAAGAAGAAAGATCCATTTATCGTTGGAATACTGTTTTTTCCGATCGCTCATATCATAGGTATTATTCTCCAGGTTAATTTTGGTTATGATCATGTAGCCATAGCTTCTGTATCATCTCTTTTGGTAGCTTATCTTGAATTGTTTTCTGTTGAAGCTTACCAACTAGAAAAAACTCAAGCTATAGCGGAGGAGATGCGCAAGCAGTATAGATTAATTGAAGCGCTCAGTAGTGATTTTAGTGATGTATTTATGCTTGACTTCAAAGTCGGGTCTTCAACATCGTTTAAGATTAGAGGTAAAATATTGCCAGAACATGAACGTAAAGTAAATAGATACAATCATTCCTGTAAATATTATGTAGAGAATTATGTTCTTCCTGATGACCGTGATCGTGTGTGGAATAACCTGGATATAGATGTCGTCAGACGATCGTTGAGAAATAGTCCTTCCTATGGCTTTACCTATCGTGCTATTGTTGAAGATAAGGTATGCCATTATCAGATAAAATTCTATTTAATAGAAAACAAAACCAAGAATGAAGAAAAAATTATCTTTGCTTTCAGATGTGTAGATGATATTATAAATGTTTGATTTAGAAAGAAAAATCAGTCTATAGAGTTGGATTAGTTTGAAAAATATTGAAAATTGTTATAAAAATATTGGATTTCGTTTAAACTTTTCTAAATATTACTAGTCATAGGTTTGATTTATTTTTAGGCTTACTAATTGTGATTCATTAATCGTCTCTGAATATGATAATATTTTATGCTCCAGATATTCTATCAAGTCTTGAATTGCCTGAAGAAGAATCCGGACATGCCATTCGAGTTTTGCGACATCAAGAAGGTGATGAAATAGAAGTCGTAGATGGTAAAGGAACTTGGTACCATTGCCGAATTACTATTGCACATCCAAAGCATTGCCAAGTTGAGATTTTGACACAGAAATCCGATTCACATTGGCCGTATGCTGTTGAAATAGCAGTTGCTCCAACAAAAAACTTGGACCGCATGGAATGGTTTGTTGAAAAGGCGACAGAAATGGGACTAGATAGATTCATTCCAATTAAAAGTCGATTCAGTGAGCGCAAAGAGCTTAAGGTGGAACGAATCAGGAAAATTGCAATATCTGCAATGAAGCAGAGTCTGAAGGCTACTATGCCTGTCATTGAAGAAATGACAGACATAAAGAGAATCATTGAAGAACCATTCAACGGACAAAAATTCATTGCTCATTGTATGGATGATCAACCTCGACAACTACTCTCTCATCTCGTAAAACATGGAACTGCAGTTAGAATACTGATTGGTCCAGAAGGAGATTTTAGTCCGGAGGAAGTAAAACTTGCTATTAATAATAATTATATACCTATATCACTCGGCGAACAAAGACTGAGGACAGAAACTGCAGCCTTGGCCTCAGTACATACAATTCATGTTATTAACGAATTGCCCCTTTGATATTTATGTCAAATTCGTAATTAACTACAACTGTGCGTTTTAAAGTAATTTTAGAGATTGATGCAGAAAAGTTTGGCAACATTCTCCCCATTAGTTATCAGTATGAACTAGTAGAAATAATCAATAAATTATTTCATGCTGATCCTCAGCTTTATGAACAATGGCTTGAGGATAATAATCTATACATGCCAGATATTAAAAACAATCTGGTATATACCATCAGTAATCTTTATATTCCAAAGATTTTTGTTGATGGTGATAGACTTCATATTAGTGTGCCACGTGTACAGTTCTGGATTTCTGTTTTACCAGAATTCGGATCAGAGAATTTCTTGTCTCAGACATTGTTAGGTAAGGAGATTGTAATTGGAGATAATATATCATCTGTGTCCTTCCATGTTTCGGATATCCAGATTGTTTCTCCTGTTATCTTTAAGCCTTATATGGAGTATCAGACTTTGTCTCCACTGGCAGTTGTTGGTTTAAGACCCAATAAGACAATCGAGTTTCTGAACCCGCACAATCTGTATTTTGGTGAGTTTATGGTTGAAAATCTCATTGAGCGATGGGAATATTTGAACCAGCAACAATATATGGGAGATCGTCGTTTCTCCTTCCAGATTTTGCAACCAGAACGACGAAAGGCCGTGACGGTTTATACCAATACTGTTCAGCAACAGAAAGTCGTGGGATATATGATGAAATTCAGACTTACTCTTGCTCCTGAACTTCAGGAATTAGCCTATATTCTTGGTCTTGGCGATAAGACTGAATTAGGTTTCGGTTACATAGAATTACTAAAAAAAGAGTCTCGATAACTCTTAAATTGACACAAAACTATCATTTTTGTTCATTTAAACAATGTTTTTTTGACAAAATGAGTTTTGTGTCATTTTTTTTTAGTATCTTTGCGCACTTTAATTTTAATAAATTATGACTGAAATTCTTGACAATATTCAGGCCGGGGATACCAACCTCACTGAAAAGAAGATTTATTCCAATCGCGAAGAGATCATAGATCGTCTTGCTGAAATTGCAGGAGAAACTACAGATGCTGCAAAGGGTGAGATTAACTACCTCAAGATGTTGTATTTTAAGTTGCGTCAACAGGAAACTGATGCAGAGATGCAAGCATTTATTGATGGTGCGGGTGATCCAATGACCTATGTTGCTAAAGCTGATGAATTGGAACCTCGCTTGAAAGAATTGCTCAATATACAGAAAGACGCTCGTGCTAAGATGGTTGAAGAGCGTGAAAAAGAATATGCAAATAATCTTGCTAAAAAACTCGAAACTCTCGAGAAGATGCAAGAGATTTCAAGAGATACTGAGAACGTCGGTGCAAAATACAATGAGTTCCAGGATCTCCAGAAGGTATTTAAGGATGCCGAGCCTATAGATCCTCAGGAAGTTAGCCGTACATGGAAGACTTTCAACCAGATTACTGAGGAGTTCTATGATGCATTGAAGATCAATAAGGAGCTTCGTGACTACGATTTCAAGAAGAATCTTGAGGCTAAGGAGCAACTTTGTGCAGAAGCTGAGAAGTTGGTCGAGATGAGTGATATCGTTACAGCAAATCGTCGTTTGCAAGAGCTTCATGAGGAGTGGCGTGCCATTGGTCCTGTAGCACCATCACAGCGTGAAGTTATCTGGAACCGCTTCAAAGAGGCCAGCACAATTGTCAACAAGCGTCATCAGGATCATTTCTTGGCAATCAAGGAGCAGGAGACAGCTAACGAAGAGAGTAAGACTGCTATCTGTGACAAGCTTGAGGCTATTGATTTATCTCAGATAACTAGCATTCAGGGCTGGGATGATGCAACTAAAGTCGTTCTTGCATTCCAGGAAGAGTGGCGTAAGATTGGATTTGCAAACAAGAAAACCAATAATGCTTTGTTTGACCGTTTCCGTCAGCTCTGTGACAAGTTCTTCAAGACTAAGTCTGAGTTCTTCAATGGTATGCATGAAGAGCAGAACGAGAATCTCAAGAAGAAGATTGCTCTCTGTGAGAAAGCAGAAGCTTTGAAGGATAGCACCGAATGGCGTAAGACTACAGATATCCTCGTAAATCTCCAGAACGAATGGAAGACCATCGGTCCTGTTGGCAATCGTCAGAATAACCAGGTGTGGACTCGTTTCAAAGGTGCTTGTGATGCTTTCTTTAAGGCTAAGGAAGAGGCTGTAGGAGGTGAGCGTGCTCAGGAGCGTGCAAATCTTGAAGCTAAACAGGAAATTCTTAACAAGATGTATGATCTTCGTGATAACATCGAATCTGCAACCGTTGCAGCAGTTAAGGAACTCCAGCAGAAATGGGCTGAAATTGGTCATGTTCCATTCAAAGAGAAGGATAAGCTTCAGGCTCTTTACAAGGAAGTTAATGACGTTTTCTATGCAAAGCTTGATATGCGAGGCCAGAAGCGTCGTCTTGAAAATATCAAGGATCGTGTTAGCAAGATCAGTGACGGCAACACTCTCCAGCGTAAGCTTGAGCGTCTGCAGGCAGACTTGAAGACCTATGAGAATAATCTCGGATTCCTCACGAGCAAGAGCAAGAATGGCAATGGCATGGTTGCTCTCATGCAGAACAAAATGAACGATCTTAAGGCTGAGATCGAAGAATTGAAAAAGAAAATTGCAGAATAATAAATTGATATCATCCTGAGCACATTGCTTGGGATGATGTTTTGAAAATATATTTATAATCCAATGGAATTAGCAAGCAAATATAATCCTGCTGAAGTAGAAGACAAGTGGTATCAGTATTGGTTAGATAATAAGGCTTTCAGTTCGAAGCCAGACGGCCGTGAAGCGTATACTGTGGTTATTCCACCACCAAATGTAACAGGTGTGCTCCACATGGGCCACGTATTGAATGAGACTATCCAGGATATTCTTGTTCGTCGTGCTCGTATGGAAGGCAAGAATGCTTGTTGGGTACCTGGTACCGACCATGCTTCTATCGCTACTGAGGCTAAGGTCATCAAGCGTCTTAAGGAGCAGGGAATCCAGAAGAGCGATCTCTCCCGTGAAGAGTTCTTGAAGCATGCATGGGCTTGGACCGATGAGCATGGCGGAATCATCCTCAAGCAGCTCCGTAAGCTCGGATGCTCATGCGACTGGGATCGTACTGCATTCACCATGGACGAGACCCGCAGCAAGGCTGTTATCAAGGTCTTCTGTGATCTCTATGACAAGGGTCTTGTTTATCGTGGTCTTCGCATGGTTAATTGGGATCCTGAGCGTCAGACCGCTCTCTCAGACGAGGAGGTAATCTACCACGATGAGCACTCGAAGCTCTTCTATATGAAGTATTATGTAGATGAGCCAGCTGGCTGCACCGATGGTGAAGAGCCAGGCGCAATCTATATTAATATTAATGATGTGCCACTCGATCCAACCGTTAAGTGTCAGGTTATCCATCCTGATCCACAGGGTCGTCGTTACGCTGTTGTAGCTGCTACACGTCCTGAGACTATCATGGGCGACGTTGCTATGTGCATCAATCCTAAGGACCCTAAGAATACCTGGTTGAAGGGTAAGAAGGTCATCGTTCCATTGGTCAACCGTGTCATCCCGGTTATCGAGGACCGTTACGTAGAGATCGAGTTCGGTACCGGTTGCTTGAAGGTTACTCCAGCTCACGACGTTAACGACTACATGCTCGGTCAGAAGTATGACCTCGAGGTGATCGACGTATTCAATCCTGATGGAACTCTCTCTGAGGCTGCAGGCATGTATATCGGCATGGATCGTTTCGACTGTCGTAAGCAGATTGCTATCGACATGGCTAACGCAGGTCTTCTCGAGAAGGAGGAGGACTACGACAACAAAGTCGGCTATTCAGAACGTACCAACGTACCTATCGAGCCACGTCTCTCGCTCCAGTGGTTCATCAGCATGCAGCACTTTGCTGACATCGCATTGCCACCTGTAATGAACGATGACATCCAGTTCTATCCTGCTAAGTATAAGTCAACTTATCGCAACTGGCTCGAAAACATCAAAGACTGGTGTATCTCACGTCAGCTCTGGTGGGGTCATCGCATTCCAGCTTACTTCCTCCCAGGTCAAGAGGGTGTAAAGGACGAAGATCGCAAGTATGTCGTTGCTCCAACCGCTGAGGAGGCACTTGTTAAGGCTCAGGCTATTGATCCATCAATCACCAGCGCTGACCAGCTCATTCAGGACGAAGGTGCTCTCGATACCTGGTTCTCATCATGGTTGTGGCCAATCTCTTTGTTCGATGGCATTGAGAATCCAAATAACGAGGAGATCAACTACTATTATCCAACCGCTGACCTTGTAACTGGTCCGGATATCATCTTCTTCTGGGTAGCACGTATGATCATGGCTGGTTACGAGTATAAGGGCGATATGCCATTCAAGCACGTATACTTCACCGGTATCGTACGCGATAAGCTTGGCCGTAAGATGTCAAAGTCACTCGGTAACTCACCTGATCCACTCGATCTCATTGCTCGCTTCGGTGCTGATGGTGTTCGTATGGGTATGATGCTCTCTGCACCTGCAGGCAATGATATCCTCTTCGACGACAGCCTCTGTGAGCAGGGTCGTAACTTCAACAACAAGATCTGGAACTCGTTCCGTCTCGTTCAGGGGTGGGAGGTATCTTCGGAGATCGCACAGCCAGAGGCTGCTAAGAAGGCATGTGAGTGGTTCGATGCAAAGATCAAGGCTGTAGGTTTTGAGCTGCAGGATCTCTTCTCTAAATATCGTCTCT
Organism: Bacteroidales bacterium; assembly: GCA_045642245.1. Taxonomy (GTDB): domain Bacteria; phylum Bacteroidota; class Bacteroidia; order Bacteroidales; family UBA3663; genus Liminaster. The sequence continues at coordinate 118 of JAZUIL010000031.1, read as the reverse complement.
CTGAGGCTCTCATGTTGGTTTACAAGCTCTTCTGGGATGACTTCTCTGCTTGGTACCTTGAACTTATCAAGCCAGCATACGGCAGTCCTATTGACAAAGTTACCTTCGATAAGACCAT
>JAZUIL010000030.1:0-2083 GCA_045642245.1 Bacteroidales bacterium | reverse complement strand
ATTAAAAATAAAATGTGTTTTTGCGAAAAAATGCCTGCAAATATACGCAATTTATCCCTGACGAAGCTTAAACTTCGGATTTTTCTTGTTAATTACGTACAAAACGCCGTGGCGACGAACGATTTTGCAATCTGGAGTGCGCTTTTTAAGCGATGCTTTTACTTTCATATCGTAAGAATGTTTTTATTTGTAGCGGAAAGCAATTCTGCCTTTCGAGAGGTCGTAAGGAGACATCTCTACTCGAACTTTATCTCCTGGCAGGATCTTGATGTAGTGCATTCTCATCTTGCCAGAAATATGAGCGGTAATCTCGTGTCCATTCTCCAATTCTACGCGGAACATAGCATTTGAAAGAGCTTCAACGATTGTGCCGTCTTGTTCAATAGCTGCTTGTTTTGCCATTAACTAATTATATTAACTAATAACTAATTTAGATAAATCTATCACCTAATACTTCTTGAATATAGTCGAAGGTTGAAAGAATCTCTGTCTTGTCTTCTCGGATGGCGAGGCAATGCTCATAGTGGGCTGACCACTTGTGATCACGGGTGCGAACGGTCCAACCATTTCGGTCGATTGTCACATTCTTTGATCCCATGTTGATCATTGGCTCAATACAGATGCACATGCCTGGACGGAGAAGCGGACCTACTCCGCGACGTCCATAATTTGGAACGTCTGGATCTTCATGAAGACCCTTTCCGATGCCATGTCCTGTGAGTTCGCGAACTACAGTATATCCACGTTTCTCACAGTAATCCTGAACTGCAAAACTGATATGTCCGATGCGGTTTCCAGACTTAGCCTGTTCGATACCGAGATAAAGAGACTCTTTTGTAGTCTTGAGTAGGCGAAGGACTTGTGGGTCGATCTCTCCTACTGGGAAGGTATAACAGCTGTCGCCATTAAATCCATTCAAGACTGCGCCGCAGTCGCAACCTACGATATCACCTTCCTTTAATATATAATCAGAAGGGAAACCGTGAACTACTTCATCGTTTACTTCAATACAGAGAGTTCCAGGAAAACCTTCATATCCCTTGAAACCAGGGACACCTCCGTTGTCACGGATAAACTCTTCTGCAATTTCGTCAAGACGTTTAGTAGAAATTCCTGGTTGGACCCACTTGGCGACTTCGCCTAAAGTGCGTCCAACCAGTTGATTTGCTTGACGCATCAAATCAATTTCTTCGTCTGTCTTCAGAAATATCATTGTGGGAATATCAATAAGCAGCTACAGAGCCTGTACGACCCTTGATCTTACCTGACTTCATGAGGCCATCGTAGTGGTGCATCATCAAATGTGATTCAACCTGCTGGAGTGTATCCAGTACTACACCTACGAGAATCAACAGAGAGGTTCCACCAAAGAACTGTGAGAACTCCTGGGTAACGCCGAACAGACGAGCAAAACATGGAAGGATTGCAACGAATGCAAGGAAGATAGAACCTGGGAGAGTGATACGTGACATGATAGTGTCAAGATACTCCATGGTCTTCTTTCCTGGCTTAATACCTGGGATGAAACCATTCTGTGACTTCATAGCATCCGACATCTGCTGTGGATTCATAGTGATGGCGGTGTAGAAGTAGGTAAAGATAATGATCAGAATAGCAAATACAAAATTATAAGTAAAAGTTGTATTGTCAAAGAAACCTGACCAAAAACTCTGGGTGTCCTGTGAACCGAAGTTAGCAAGAACGATAGGGATAAACATGATTGCCTGAGCGAAGATGATTGGCATTACGCCTGCAGCATTTACCTTGAGAGGAATATACTGACGAACACCACCGAACTGGCGATTACCACGAATCTGCTTTGCATACTGCACAGGCACCTTGCGTGTGCCCTGAACCAAGAGAATGCTGATACCAATCACAACGAGGAGGAACACAATCTCAAGGAGGAACAGGATCAAGTTACCCGAAGAGGAAACTGCCTGTGCATACTCCTGTGAAATAGCAGTTGGGAAGCGTGCAATAATACCGATCATGATAAGGAATGAAATACCATTGCCAATACCCTTATCGGTGATACGCTCACCAAGCCACATTACAAACATACTGCCTGCAGTAAGAATAA